>CAKRJK010000036.1 GCA_934351705.1 uncultured Lachnospiraceae bacterium | reverse complement strand
GTGCAATCACGCCACGCATGGCATCTGCAAGCAGATAACTTTCCACTCCCATATCCAGCAATCTGGTCATCGTACCCGGTGCATCATTGGTATGCAGCGTGCTGAGCACCAGATGTCCTGTGATGGATGCCTGCACTGCGATTGCCGCTGTCTCTTCGTCACGAATCTCACCGATCATGATAATATCCGGGTCCTGTCTTAATATCGAACGCAAAGCACTCGCAAACGTAAGCTCTGCTTTTGGATTCACCTGAACCTGATTGACGCCGTCGATATTTGCCTCCACCGGATCTTCTACTGTTATAATATTCACATCCTGGGTGTTTAATTCGCTGACTGCCGTATACATGGTCGTGGATTTACCGCTTCCTGTCGGTCCTGTCACCAGAATGATTCCGTTCGGATGAGAAAGCAGTTCCTCAAACGTCTGCAATTCCTGTTCTGTAAATCCTAAATCTTTCTTATCTCTGTTGACCGCACGTTTTTGTGCAAGACGCATAACACATTTCTCGCCGTAGACTGTCGGCAGAACAGAAACTCGGATATCGAACTCCTTGCGGTCGATCATCATCGTAATACGGCCGTCCTGCGGTTTTCTCTTCTCTGAAATATCCATATCTCCGATAATCTTGATACGTGTCACGATCGCATTGAGCAGATTTCCCGCATATGTTCCTCTCTCATAGAGGACACCGTCAATCCGGTATCTCACACGGACCGCATCCTCCAAAGGCTCGATATGAATATCGGACGCTCTCTGTCTGGTCGCCTGTTCAATGATTGATTTGACTAACTGGACGATCGGAGAGTTGGTGACTGTCTCGTCCTCCTCCGCTGCCTCCTGTGTCATATTGAGGCTTGCACGCTCTTTTGCGTACTCATCCGCCACACGCTTTGCCTCAATATTGCCGTAATATTTATCTAACGCAACCAGTATCTCATGCGTTGTCGCAATCACCGGTTCCACCTGCAAATTTGTCACAATCGAAAAATCATCCACGCCACGCATATCCATAGGATCAGCCATAGCAACACGGATGATATTCATATTATACTCACTATATTCAAACGGCATCATCAGGTGCTTACGAAGCAGTGCGCCGTCCGCTAATTTTAAAATCTCGTCTTCAATCGTCATGCCATGCAGAGAAATAATCGGAAGATTCAGCTGTTTGGACAGAGCCGTAGCGATTGCCTCCTCCGTAGTATATCCAAGGTCTACCAGCATTTCGCCGATCTTCTTTTTGGCAGTCCGATTCCTTTCGAGTGCATCCTCTAACTGCTCCTGCGTGATAATACCCTCCTCTAAAAGCATATCACCGATACGTTTTTTCTTTCTCAGATCTGCCATTGTCAGTCCTCCCTAGCGACTTTTCTTAGTACCATTTTACTACAAGTTTCGACATTTCCCAAGCGAATCCTTTGTACAGTTTTTTGAATCCGTCGAAAATTTACGATAATTTTGTGAGATTCCCTTTTTTGTCACAATGATAGGGGAATTTTGGGTAAAATTTAAGACAGACAAGCAAAACTATAAGCCGGGTTATGTTTTTCAAATGATCATCTATCTAATGTAACTGTTGCCAATTACCTTCAGCGACCAACCTAAAGCTGGCGGAGCCACGTCATCGCTTTGTTTCGGTCTTGCTTCGGATGGGGTTTACATATGCCTCTCCCGTTACCGGAAAAGCGGTAGTCTCTTACACTGCCCTTCCACCCTTACCGGTTGCCCGGCGGTATATTTCTGTTGCACTGTCCTTGGAGTCACCTCCACCGGCTGTTAGCCGGCATCCTGCCCTGCGAAGCCCGGACTTTCCTCGTCTGCGGTCTTTCGACACTTGCAGCCGCGATCATTCATTTTACTTGTCTGTCTTTTTTACTTATTCTATTCTGTTTTCCTATACATCTATGCAGCTTCCGCCGATAAACTCTCTTAAGATTGAGTTTCTCGGAATTTCCTCTGTCGGAACAGGAAGAAAATAATCAAGGAATTTGAGAAGCCGCTTTGCCTCTGCGTACTCCGCACAATCTTTTTCGATATTGAAAAGCTGCGGTTCCGCATATGCCTTTAAAACTGCCAGTTCATAAATCAGTGCCGAATTGAACATGGCATCCGCCTCCTCCTGAAACGGGAAGATCAATCTTTCTTCTCCTCTTCTTACGGACGGCCACATCGCAATCGTTTCCTTTGCGCTGGTTCCTCTGGTTCTCGCATCCCGCACAATCCTTCGCAACAGTCTTGCGTCTGTCGTAGGAAGATAATTGTGCTCATCAATATTTAACTGCGTCAATGCACTGATGTAAATTTTGAACTTACTTTCTTTTGGGAGGGAGTATGACAGTTTGTCATTTAATCCGTGGATTCCCTCAATCACCAGTATATCATCTTCCCCCAGAGTCAGGCAATGATTCTTATATTCTCTTTTTCCGGTCTTGAAATTGTAGACCGGTATGTTGACGGTTTTTCCCGCAAAAAGATTCTGCATATCCCGGTTGAACAAGTCGATATCCAATGCCTCCAGGCACTCATAATCGTAATTGCCGTCCTCATCCTTTGGCGTATCCTCTCGGTTGCGGTAATAATTATCCAGACCGATCGGATGCGGTTTTAATCCTTTTGCGATCAGCTGTGTGGACAAACGGTAAGAAAATGTGGTCTTTCCCGAAGAGGACGGTCCCGCAATCATGACAAATTTTTTGTCCTTCTTTTCGGCAATCTCCTCCGCAAGCTGACCGAGACGTTTCTCCATCAACGCCTCCTGCACCATGATGATCTGCTGCATTCTGCCCTGTGCAATCGCATCATTGAGTGCTCCTACCGTGTCAATTTCAAGCATTTTCCCCCACTCTTCGGATTCCTGCAGAGTGTGAAACAATTTTCCCGACGGGTGAAATTCTGCCACGGTCTTTGTCTCTTTATTTGGGAAAAGTAACATCATTCCATTCTCGTACGCTACCAGATCAAAATACGGTAAGTAGCGTGTGGACGGCACCATATATCCGTAAAAATAATCTTTGTATCCGTCCATGTCATAAATATTTACCCACGAACTTCTGCGGTAATGAAACAGTCTTTCTTTGTCGTGCATTCCGCATTTTGCAAAAAGTGCGATTGCATCGTCGGTCTTATAACCGGATTTGTGAATCTCAATATCCTCCTGTACAAGACGCTTCATCTCTGTCTTGATTGCGAGTATCACCTCGCTCTCGATTGTATCCATTCCTTTGAGTACACAAAAATATCCCTGTCCGAGCGAATGGCACACCCTGACGCTGACATTGTCCTTGCCGTAGAGATTATGTACTGCTTTTTGCAATAAGAACGTAACGCTTCTGCGGTAAGTCTTTCTGCCGTTCTCATCCTTTGCCGTGATAAAACGAAGAGTTCCGTCTGTCTTTGGCTTTGTCCAGAGCTCTTTTAAACGGTTGTTAAAGGAAACCAGAAGAATATCATCCTCATATCCGCTCTGATAATCCTCCGCGATTTTCTGATAAGTTGTTCCCAACGGATACTCTCTGACTTTTCCGTCGATTTGAATTTTTACCGTATCCATAATTGCCTCCTGCTTATATCTGCCTTTGTGCTGTCTAAATCACCTGAAACGGAAAACGGATCGGCTGTGCGATCACCGCCAGCTCCTGTGTTTCTTTTTCCAGATACTGCTTCATGTACGGAATAAAAATATGCTCCACACCGTAATGTCCGGCATCAATAACTGCCATTCCCTGTGCAACTGCATCGATTCCCTCATGATGGTCAATATCTCCTGTGATCAGCACATCCGCCCCTGCCTGCAAGGCGTTTTTGATCACACTTTTTCCCGAACCGGGAGAAAGTGCGGCTGTCTGTAAAGTGGTTTCCAGATTACCGAATACCTTGACGTTATCCAGTGAGAATGCCTGCTTTATCTCCTCGCAGCACTCCCGCAAAGTCATGGTTCTCTCCAGCTTACCGTAACGTCCGATTCCCTCGGATTCCATCTTGCCGTCTTCTGTCTGTTTTGTATAAGTTACTTCCAATACGTTCGTATCACGCAATTTCAAATAATCTGCCGCCAAATCCGCCATTCCCATCACATCAAAGTTGGTGTGCATGGCATAGCATACCATATCATGCCGGATCAATTCGATAATGCGTCTGCCGATAAAATCGTCTGCCGTCACACGTTTCATTCCGCTAAAAATCATCGGATGATGTGTCAGCACCATATCCGCTCCCGCTTTTACCGCCTCCTCGATGGTCTCGTCTGTGGCATCCAATGCAATATATATTTTGTGAATCTCTTTTTCCATGCTGCCGACCAAAAGACCGACATTATCCCAGTCACACGCATAACTTTTCGGGGACTGTTTTTCTAAAATTTTAATTACTTCACTGCACTTCATCTGTTTTTCCTACTATCTGTAACGCTTGTTTTGTTCGTAAAAGCTGACCGTTTAACTCATTCAGCCTGTCTTCTACTTCTGATTTTTGTGAAACCGATTCGAGTTTTTGGATAATCTTCGTTACGGTATCCTGTTCTTTTTCAAGATACGAACGCAATACCGGATTTTTCTCTTTTAAGAGATATGCACCGTACAGATAATCTATGTCTGCCGCATTCTCATAAAGATTTTCGCCGTCTTCTTTTTGTGTGCTGTAAGACACCCGCATCATCGGGTAATACTTTCCGTCCTCCCACACCATATTCTCGGCATGAATCCTGTATCCGTTGTCTGTCAAAAACCGTCTGGTCTGTTCGATTTCGGACTGCGGCTGCAAAATAATCTCTTTTGCGGAATGAAAAACCTCCTCACTCCGGCTTAAAATCTTTTGCATCAAGCCTCCGCCCATGCCCGCGATCACAACAGAGGACACCTCACCTGCCGTCAGCTGTTCCGCCCCGTCGGACAGACGCGTCTGTATGTATGCACCCAGATGATATTTTTCAATATGCTCGCTTGCCCGAAGCAGCGGCCCTTTTCCGATGTCCATCGCAACCGCTCCCGACACCCGCCGGTTCTGCACAAGATAAATCGGTATATAGGCGTGGTCTGTTCCGATGTCCGCCATCGTGTCTCCGAAAGTTCCCAAATCGGCAACCGCCTGCAGCCTTTTTGATAATTGTATCATTACTCCAAATAATCCTTTAACTTACGGCTTCTGCTCGGATGACGAAGTTTTCTGAGTGCCTTTGCTTCAATCTGACGGATACGCTCACGGGTAACGTTGAACTCTTTTCCTACCTCTTCTAAGGTTCTGGCTCTTCCGTCCTCCAATCCGAAACGGAGCGTCAAGACTTTCTGCTCACGCTCTGTCAGTGTTCCGAGTACATCCTCCAACTGCTCTTTTAACAGTGTAAACGCAGCGGCATCCGCCGGTACCGGAACATTATCATCCTGTATGAAATCTCCTAAATGGCTGTCCTCTTCCTCTCCGATCGGAGTCTCTAACGAAACCGGTTCCTGTGATATCTTGAGTATTTCACGGACACGCTCTACCGGCATATCCATCTCTTTTGCGATCTCTTCCGGGGTCGGTTCACGTCCTAACTCCTGAAGCAACTGTCTGGAAACGCGGATCAATTTGTTGATCGTCTCTACCATATGAACCGGAATACGGATGGTTCTTGCCTGATCCGCAATGGCTCTTGTGATTGCCTGACGAATCCACCATGTCGCATATGTGGAGAATTTGTATCCTTTTCGGTAATCGAATTTTTCTACCGCTTTGATCAATCCGAGGTTTCCTTCCTGGATCAAATCCAAAAAGAGCATTCCTCTGCCGACATAGCGTTTTGCGATAGAAACAACCAGACGCAGGTTTGCCTCTGCAAGACGTTTTTTCGCCTCCTGATCGCCCAGCTCCATTCTTTTTGCAAGCTCGATCTCCTCCTCTGCCGTCAAAAGAGGTACTTTACCGATCTCTTTTAAATACATACGGACAGGATCTTCAATGGAGACACCGTCAGGTACTGACAAGTCAATCTTCTCAACCTCGACTTCTTCCTCTTCTTCCAACAGCATATCTTCGTCTGTGACATCATCGTCATCATCGGTGATCCGCAAGACGTCAATATTTTTTGCCTCTAAGAAATCAAGGATCTTCTCGAACTTCTCCGCATCCAACTCCATATCACGGAAATAATCGTTAATTTCCTGATATTCTAAGATATTCTTCTTTTTCTTCGCGATTGCTAAAAGTTCTTCCAGCTTTGCTTCAAATTTTTCTTCTTTTTCGTTTTTTTCTGCCATTTTAATATCCTCTCTCGTCTTTATTCTGCTCCCAATCGCCGGAAATATTCGTTTTTTCCAGTTTCTCGAGTTGTTTCTGTTCCTCTATCAATTTCTGAAGTCCGAGAATGTCTGTCGGATCCAGATTCTTGTTTTTGTATTCAATACTGTTTTGCTTGATACGCACGATGGTCTCTTTGAGTGCCTTTTCCCTGTCTGCCCTTGTCTCGACATCTTCCAGTCTTGCGTTGAAAAGTGCTGCGATCTCCCGCTGTTCTTCTTCCCCGAACATGCTGACAATCTTTGCGGGGTTCGGCTGACCGGTCTGTTCGTATTGCTCAAACAAAATTTGTGCCACCTTGCGATAAATCTCTTCTGTAAAATCCTCCGGCTTGATAAAATCGCAAATACTCCGATACAAGCCCTGATATTCAATCAGCCATGTCAAAAGCAATTTCTGCGACTGTTTCATCCCGTCTTCGCCTTTTTTCTTCTTTTCTTTCGGCTCGATCGGTTTTTGCGTCTGTCTTGCTTTTGACACCAGTTCCGGCTGTGCTCCGAACCGGTTGACCAGATTGCGGAGATTTTCAAAACCCATTCCGTATTTTTGAGCAACTGCTTCGATATAATTCTCCCGCTCAAGCTCTTCCGAAAACTGCAACAGTTGTTTTGCGATTTCGTTGTAAAAAGCGGTTTTTCCCTCGGGATCTTTTAGATCATAATCATCCTCCATGATCCGAAGTTCAAACAAAAAGCTGTTTTCCGCCTGTTCTATCCTCTCCTCATAAGCCTCCGCTCCCAGTGCCTTGATAAACTCGTCGGGATCTTTGTACGGCTTCATATTGATGACTTTTGCCGTGATTCCCGCTTCTTTTAGGATTGGAATTGCCCGCTTTGCCGCACGGATTCCCGCGCCGTCACTGTCGAATGTCAGATAGACCTCTTTTGTATAACGCCGCAGCAGATTGGCATGTCCGACGGTAAATGCCGTTCCCAATGCCGCGACCGCATTGTCAAAGCCCGCCTGATGCAGTGCGATGACATCCATATATCCCTCACACAATAAAATCTGCGATTTTTTTGTGGTTCTGGCTAAATTCAATCCATATAGGTTCCTGCTCTTGTCAAAAATCATGGTTTCCGGGGAATTTAAGTATTTCGGCTCTCCCTCTCCCATGACACGACCGCCGAAACCGATGACTTTGACACGCACATCCATAATCGGAAACATCGCCCTATTCCAGAATTTGTCATGACATCCTCTCGTTTCATCTATGGAGATCAATCCGCTGTCTTTTAACAGCTCGTCCTCATATCCTTTGGCATGCAGATAACGGTACAGATCGTCACTGTATTTGTCAGAATATCCCAGTCCGAATTTTCGGATAATCTCTTCACTCAATTCTCTGCCGCGAAAATACTCGTGTGCTCTCACACCACGCTCGCTGTGTAACAGCCGGTAATAGTATTTCGCCGCCTCTTTGTTGATTTCTAATAATTTGGCTCTTTTATCACTCGCCTGCTTCTGTGCCGCACTCATCTCCTGTTTCGGAAGTTCGATACCGATTCTCGTCGCAAGCACTTCTAACGCCTCGGGAAATGTATAATTCTCATATTCCATTAAAAAGGTAATGACATTCCCTCCCGCACCGCAGCCGAAGCAATAGTACATCTGTTTATTGGGTGAGACGGAAAACGACGGTGTTTTTTCGTTATGAAACGGACATAAGCCGAAATAGGTGCTGCCCTTTTTTGTCAGCCGCACGTATCCTGATATGACATCGACAATATCGTTGCCGGAACGAATCTCTTCTACTAGTTCGTCTGAATAATAAGGCATACTGTCTCCTTTCTATCCAATCTCCCACGCTTTCGGAAGAAAGAACTCCCGATATTTTGCGATTGCGTACTGGTCGGTCATTCCCGATATGTAATCACACACCACACGCTCTGCTTTCTCTCCCTCGGCACACATCTTCCGATACTGTGTCGGAAGTATCTCTAAATGTTCTAAATAATAGACATACAATTCTTTTAACAATCTCTCTGCTTTGTCCTCCTCGCTCTTGGCAACAGGATTCTGATACACGTTCCGGAACATGAACCGGCGGAACTCCAACATGGCTTCCCGCACTTCCTGCGACATTACAATGTCATTTTGTCCCACGCTGTTGGTAATAATATTATGTATCAAAGTGTCCAGACGTTCTCTGGTTGTCATGCCAAGTGCTTTGCGAAGTTCCATCGGAATCTCTTCCTCGGTCAAAAGCCTTGCCCGGATCGCATCGTCTACATCATGGTTGATGTACGCGATTTTATCGGAAAGGCGAACGATTTTGCCCTCCAATGTATGCGGCATGAGACTGGTCTGATGATTGAGGATTCCGTCCCGCACTTCCCATGTCAGATTGAGTCCTTCTCCGTCTTTTTCTAATTTTTCTACGATTCTGACGCTCTGCTCGTTATGGCGATACCCCTCCTCACAGAGTTCATTTAACACACGCTCTCCCGCATGACCGAACGGCGTATGCCCCAAGTCATGTCCCAGTGCGATTGCCTCTACCAAGTCTTCGTTAAGACGCAATGCTTTTGCGATAGTTCTGGCATTCTGTGACACTTCTAATGTATGTGTCAGTCTGGTGCGGTAGTGGTCGCCTTTCGGAGTCAGGAATACCTGTGTTTTATGTTTTAGACGGCGAAATGCTTTACAGTGCAGGATTCTGTCTCTGTCTCTTTGGAAGACGGGGCGAATGTCGCACTGTGCTTCTTCTCTTTCTCTGCCTTTTGAATTTACACTTTTTGTAGCAAACGGACTGAGATATATTTGTTCCATCTGCTCTAAATTCTCTCGAATTGACATGGTTCCCTCCGTAGTGCAAAGTCTCTAATTATTTTATTCTGTGTTGAGGGCGGTTTTCCTTTATTTTTTTCGACATTTATTTTTTGTGGGGTTTTATGGCTTTCGGTTGGGGGCGCCCCCTGCCTGCTCCGCACGTTCCCAGCGCTTTTATATTCGCGAGGTTTTCCTTCGTGAGATTTTTGGGGTTGATTAGGAAAAGGGACTGCCGCACTAGTCGATTGTCTGCTTGATGGGAAGCAGTTCAAATCGATAGTGGGGCAGCCCCTTTTTTGTATCGCTGTTTATTATTTATATTTTTTTATTTTACTATCTGCTCCGCTAATGCTTTCATC
>CAKRJK010000035.1 GCA_934351705.1 uncultured Lachnospiraceae bacterium | reverse complement strand
GGTGTCCATTGTCCATGATCTGACATACCATTCCGCCTAAAGTATCCATATGTGCGGCAAGAACAATGGCATTTTCAACCTTATGTCTGTCCAGACTGGTACACGGATTTAACTCAAAATCGGAGAAATGTATTATCTTTCGCGATGAACTCTGGAATAACCGTTATTTGAACATGGCATTTGTGGCGGGCTTTGCAATTTTAAATTTGGTGCTGTTTATGCCTGGACTAAGCGGCTTGTTTGGGGTAGAATATATGAATACATTCTATTTAATGGTAATTTACGGATGCTCACTTGTGAATTTATTCACAATACAGTTTATTCGGTTTTTGGAAGAAAAAATAGGAAAAAAGCGGTAAGGTTATGAAAAATATAAACATGACTCGCACAAAAGAGGAGAAAAAGATGAAAGAGGAGACAAAAAAGATAGTCACGAAACTGGGATTGATCAGTTTTACGGTCATATTGCTGGCGATTGCCTTGAATTTCGGAAGCGTTTATCATGCCGTGCTAGGTTTTATGAGCGTGTTTACACCGTTGTTCGTAGGAATTGTGCTGGCGTTTGTGCTGAATGTGCCGATGAAGTTTCTGGAAAAGAAACTGCTCAAAAGTCCAAAATGCAAAAAGTTCAGAAGACCGTTGGCAATCGTTTTGACCTTAATTTTTGTGTTTGGTCTGATCAGCCTGATCATTGCATTGATTGTTCCGCAGTTGACCAAGACGGTCACGGGAATTGTGCAGGCAGTTCCGCAGGCAATGCGGAATATGGATATGTATCAGCAGGCACTTTCCGAGAAATACCCGCAGTTTGCGAATCTGATAGGAAAAGTCAATTTGAGCAGCGAGCGGCTTTTGAACGAATGTATCAACTTTGTCAATAACCGGATGCAGCAGACGGGAAGCGGTGCGATGAAGACGGTGACCGGAACAGTCGGAAGTGTTGTTAATATTTTTATCGGTTTGATTTTTTCGATATATATTTTGTCACAGAAGGAAAAACTAAAAGCACAGACAAAACACGTGTTAGACGCCTATTTAAAACCGGAGATGACACAGAAGATCTGGGACACCGGCAAGTTAGCCAGCGTGACTTTCCAGAATTTTATCTCGGGCCAGTGTCTTGAGGCGTGTATCCTCGGAAGTTTATTCTTTCTATCCATGCTGATCTTCCGTATGCCGTATGCACTTTTGATCAGCGTATTGATTGCGGCAACTTCACTCATTCCGATCGTGGGAGCATTTATCGGATGTATTGTGGGAGCGTTATTGATCGCCGTTATGAATCCGATGCAGGCAGTCGGATTTGTCGTGATGTTTTTGATAATACAGCAGATTGAGGGAAATCTCATCTATCCGCATGTGGTAGGAAACACGATAGGGCTTCCGCCAATCTGGGTATTATTGGCAGTTACCGTCGGTGGAAAATTATACGGAGTGGTCGGAATGATTCTGTTTATTCCGCTGTGTTCCGTATTATATACATTATTAAAGCAAAATGTGCGTCTGCGTTTGAAACGCAAAGAGACAAAAGGAGAGGAGCAGCAATGAGAAAAACAAAAATCGTATGTACCTTAGGTCCGGCAACAGACAAAGAGGGAATTTTAGAACAGTTAATAATAGAAGGAATGGATGTCGCGAGATTTAATTTTTCACATGGCTCTCACGAGGAACAGAGAGGCAGAATAGAGAAGCTTCGTATGCTCAGAGAAAAATGCAAGCGTCCGGTTGCGGCACTTTTGGATACCAAAGGACCGGAAATCCGGTTAAAAAATTTCAAAGACGGCAAAGTGTTTTTGGAGGAAGGGCAGCAGTTTATCCTGACCTCAAGAGACGTGGAAGGTGATGTGACGCAGGCGGCGATTACATATGACAAGCTGTCTGAGGATGTAAGTGTCGGAACAAAAATCTTAATTGACGACGGTCTGGTAGGACTTGTGGTGGAGGACATCAAAGGCGAGGATATTGTCTGTCGCGTGTTAAACCACGGAATGATTTCCAATCACAAGGGAATCAATGTTCCGGGAATCCATCTTGCGATGGCATATCTGAGCGAGAAGGACAAGCAGGATATTTTGTTTGGAATCGAGCAGGATATGGATTTTGTTGCGGCATCCTTTGTGCGTTCCAAAGAGGATGTCTTGGAAATCCGCAAACTGTTGGATGAGAACGGCGGAAAAGACATTCATATCATTGCCAAGATCGAGAACGGTGAGGGTGTCGACCACATTGATGAGATCATAGAAAATTCCGACGGTATCATGATCGCCAGAGGAGATATGGGCGTGGAGATTCCGGGAGAAGAAGTACCGGCAATCCAGAAAATGATCATCCGAAAAGTATATGAGGCGGGAAAACAGGTCATCACGGCAACCCAGATGTTGGATTCCATGATGAAAAATCCAAGACCGACCAGAGCAGAGACCACAGATGTAGCCAATGCCATTTACGACGGAACAAGTGCAATCATGCTTTCGGGAGAAACCGCCGCGGGAGATTATCCGATTGAGGCACTTCGGACTATGGTGCGGATTGCAGACCGTACCGAGCAGGATATAGACTACAAGAAACGTTTCCTACGATATGAAAGACAGGAAAATCCGAATGTCACTGATGCGATTTCCCATGCAACCTGCACTACCGCGTATGACTTAAACGCAAAAGCAATCGTCACAGTTACCAAGTCGGGAACAACGGCAAAAGAGATTTCAAGGTATCGTCCGGGCTGCATGATCATCGGCTGTACCACAGAGGAGAAAGTGCGCAGACAGCTTAACTTAAGCTGGGGTGTTGTGCCGCTTGTCATCCCGGAGGAAAAAGAGACCTTTGCCCTTTTTGCAAGCTCCGTGGAAGAGGCAAAGAAAAACGGCTATCTGGAAAAAGGAGATGTCGTGGTTATTACATCGGGCGTTCCGGTCGGAACTTCCGGCACGACCAATATGTTAAAAGTAGATATTATAGAGTAACGAAAAGGGCAGCGGATTTTATTCATTTCCATGAATTTTATTTTGCGATAAGACACATAATCTTATTAAAAAGGAAAACGGAGGAATGAATATGAAACTGCAAGACGTCGTTACCCAGAAATACCAAAAGGAAGTCGCACAGTGTTCCAACGAGGAACTCTATGCGGCTTTATTGGAATTAACGAAACAGTTGGCAAAAGAAAAAGAAGAAACTGCCGGAAAGAAGAAACTCTATTACATTTCGGCAGAATTTTTGATTGGAAAATTATTGTCCAATAACCTGATTAACTTAGGAATCTATGAAGAAATAAGAACAGAACTGCAGGAGGCCGGAAAATCCTTATCCGAGATAGAAGAAGCAGAGCCGGAGCCTTCACTTGGAAACGGTGGTCTCGGAAGACTGGCAGCCTGCTTTTTGGACTCGATCGCAACGCTTGGCTTGAACGGCGACGGAGTCGGATTAAACTATCACTATGGATTGTTTCGACAGGTGTTTGAACAGAACAGCCAGAAGGAACTGCCGAATCCGTGGATAGAAGAACCGAACTGGCTGATAAAAACCGATAAGACATACGAGATTTTATTTGGCGGATTTACCGTCAGATCCAGAATGTACGACATGAATGTCATCGGATACAACAACCGCACCAACAAACTGCATCTGTTTGACATTGAGACGGTGGATGAGAGTCTGGTAAAAGACGGGATTGACTTTGACAAAGAGGACATCAAAAAGAATCTGACGCTGTTTTTATACCCGGATGACAGTGATGACGCGGGAAGACTTCTCCGTGTATATCAGCAGTACTTTATGGTCAGCAATGCGGCGCAATTAATTTTGGAAGAGGCAAAGGAGCGGGGAAGCAATCTGCGTGATCTGTCAGAGTATGCTGTCGTTCAGATTAATGACACACATCCGACGATGGTCATTCCCGAACTTATCCGTTTGCTTATGAAAGAGGGAATCGAGATCTCCGAGGCAATCAGAATCGTGAGAAATACCTGCGCGTACACCAATCATACGATATTAGCCGAGGCATTGGAAAAGTGGCCGGTCTGGTATCTGGAAAAGGCAGTACCACAGCTCATGCCGATCATTCGGGAATTAGACAATCAGGTGCGGAAAGAAATCAAAGAAGAAAACACCTATATCATTCAGAATGATCTGGTGCATATGGCACACATCGACATTCACTATGGTTTTTGTGTCAACGGCGTGGCATATCTGCATACCGAAATTTTGAAAAATGACGAGTTGAACGAATTTTACCGGCTTTATCCGAAAAAATTCCAGAACAAGACGAACGGAATCACATTCCGGAGATGGCTGCTGCATGCAAATCCCGAATTGACGGCGTGGATTGAACAAAGAATCGGAGACGGCTTCAAAAAGGATGCGACGGAACTGGAAAAACTTAGTGCATTTGCAAACGATGAGGAATCTTTAAGGGAACTGTTGGAGGTAAAACGGGCAGGAAAACTGCGTTTGAAATCCTATTTAAAGGCAACGCAGAATATTGATTTAGACGAAAACTCTATCTTTGATATCCAGATCAAACGTCTGCATGAGTATAAGAGACAGCAGATGAATGCACTCTATGTCATTCACAAATATTTTGACATCAAAGAGGGAAAGAAACCGACCACACCGATCACCGTTATTTTCGGTGCAAAAGCGGCACCTGCTTACACGGTGGCAAAAGACATTATCCATCTGATCCTCTGCTTGCAGGAGCTGATTGCACAGGATGAGGAGGTATCTCCGTATCTGAAAGTCGTTATGGTAGAAAATTATAACGTAACGGCGGCGGAAAAACTCATACCGGCATGTGACATTGACGAGCAGATTTCGCTGGCGTCCAAAGAGGCCTCCGGCACGGGAAATATGAAATTCATGTTGAACGGAGCAGTTGCAATCGGAACAATGGACGGGGCGAATGTAGAGATTGCGGAACTGGTCGGAGAAGAAAATATTTATGTGTTTGGTGAATCCTCCGAGCAGGTGATCGAGCATTATAAAAACGAGAGCTACTGTGCAAGAGATTTTTATGAAAAGGATACCGAGATCAAGCGGGCGCTGGATTTTATTGTGAGCGACAAGCTGCGTTCTGTCGGCAATGCGCAGAGTCTTGAGAGACTGCACAATGAGCTTTTGAGCAAAGACTGGTTTATGACCTTGTTGGATTGGCGTGATTATATGCATACCAAAGAGCGGATGTTTGCCGATTACGAAAACCGGCAGGAGTGGGCAAAAAAGATGCTGGTCAATATCGCAAAAGCAGGATTTTTCTCATCAGACAGAACAATCGCACAATATAATGAGGACATCTGGAAATTAGACTGATTTTCTGCTATACTAATTGCTGAATCCATAATAGCAGAAAGAAGAGAAATTTCAGATGAAGATTAAAAAATATATTACGGTTACGGCAATTAGTATTATGGCGGCGGCAACGCTTATCGGCTGTCAGAACAAAGATGCCGAGAATCAGGAGGCATACCGCAAAATCGGAATCAACAGCATGGCGGAGGGGGACTACGAAAAGGCAGTCAAATCCTTCCAGAAGGCACTTGATATTTCTACGGGCGGAATCGGGGCAGAGGAGATAGACATTTGTTATTATAAAGCTGCGGCACAGTATGCAGGCGGTGCGTATGATGATGCAATCGAGACCTATACAGCCTTAATTGACTATGACAAAAAGAATGCGGAGGCATATTTTTTACGCGGAAGTGTGTATCTGAATCAGGGAAAGACAGACAAGGCGTTAAAGGATTACAAAAAAGCAGTCGAAGCAGACATGAACAATTACGAGATGTACGAGGGAATCTATCAGAATCTCGCAAACCATGACCAGAAAGCCGAGGGAGAAAAATATCTCAAACAGGCGTTAGACCTAAAGCCGAAAACAGCAGAGGACTATGCACAGCGGGGACATATCTACTATTTTCTGGAAGATTATGACAATGCAAAAAAGAATCTGGATAAGGCAATCGACAAAAACGATAAAAATGCCTTGTTATACCTCGCCGAAGTGTACAATGCCATGGGGCAGACAGAAAATGCACAGGGCTTGCTCGAAAATTATGTAAAAAACAATTCGGGCGACAGCGAGGCATTGAACACACTCGGAATGATGCAGCTAAATGACAAAAACTATGAGGACGCATTAAAATATTTTGAGCTGGGATTGAAAGTAAAAAATGCCGCAAACAGACAGGAACTTATGAAAAATCAAATTGCGGCATATGAGTATATGGGTGATTTTGAGTCGGCAAAAGAGAAGATGAAAAGTTATCTCAAAGAATATCCAAACGATGAGAGTGCAGTCCGCGAGAATACGTTCTTAAAGACCAGATAGACGAGGAGAAAAAGATGTCATTATATAAGATAGAGGACGAGGTAGAAAGAGTACTGCTGATCGGTGTATCAGAACAGGATGGAGACGATGCCGAGGACTCTGTGGCAGAATTGGAAGAACTGGTGCATACGGCGGGTGCCGAGGTAGTCGGCAGGCTGATCCAAAAAAGAGAGCGGATACATCCCGGAACTTATGTCGGAACGGGAAAGGTGCAGGAGATCGCAGAGATGATTGAGAGTACCCAAGCGACGGGAATTGTCTGTGATGATGAGCTGACGCCGGCACAGTTAAAAAATTTAGAAAATATGTTAGACACAAAGGTGATGGACAGAACCCTGATCATTCTGGACATCTTTGCGGCGAGGGCAACTACGAGCGAGGGAAAAATCCAGGTGGAGCTGGCACAGCTGGGGTATCGTCTCAGCCGTCTGAGCGGTTTAGGACGGTCGCTGTCAAGGCTTGGCGGCGGAATCGGAACGCGTGGTCCGGGTGAGAAAAAACTGGAGATGGACAGGCGTTTGATCAACAGCCGTGTGGCACAGCTGAACCGGGAATTAAAGGAAATTCAAATGCACCGGGAAGTGACCAGAGCACAGAGAAACCGGACGGGAATACCGGTTGTGGCGATCGTGGGCTACACCAATGCGGGGAAATCCACTTTGCTTAATAAGATGACCAATGCAGAGGTTTTAGAGGAGGACAAGCTGTTTGCTACCTTAGATCCGACCACAAGAGTGTTGGAGTTAAATAAGAATCAGGAAGTGCTTCTCACCGATACGGTCGGTTTTATCCGCAAATTGCCGCATCATCTGATCAAGGCATTCCGCAGTACCTTAGAGGAGGCAAAATATGCGGATATTATCCTGCATGTGGTAGATGCGTCGAATCCGCAGATGGACAAACAAATGTATATTGTATACGAAACACTGCGGGAACTGGATATTACAGGAAAAAAAGTCATCACGGTATTTAACAAAACAGACAGGGAAAATATTCCAAATCCGCTGTCGGATTTCAAGGCGGACGATACGCTTAGGATTTCCGCAAAAACAGGGGCGGGACTGGAACAATTAAAAGAAAGTATCGAGACGATCCTGCGGGAAGATAAACGTCTGATTGAAATGACCGTCCCGTATCAGGATGCAAAGATCATACAGCAGATCCGCACAAAAGGCGAACTTTTAGAGGAAGAATACAGGGAAAACGGCATTTTTATAAGGGCTTACGTGCCATCAGAGTTTCACTATATGTAGAAAGTACTAGGAAAAAAGTACACTACATATAGTGTTTTTTTGTATTGACTAAAAAATTGATATTTGATAGAATGGTTGTACACGGAATTGTAAAGTATACAAATATTAATCGGGAGGGTGAAAAAGTAAAATGTTTGATGTACTAAAACGAGACGGAGAAATTGATGATTTTAATCTGGTAAAAATCCGTGCTGCGATTGAGAAAGCGTTCAAAGCAACCAAGAAAGAATATACCGATGAGATTATAGAATTGTTGAGTCTTCGCGTAACAGCAGATTTCCAACCAAAGATAAAAAACGGAATGGTAGATGTGGAGGATGTGCAGGACAGTGTCGAGACTGTATTAGAGCAGGCAGGATACACCGATGTGGCAAAGGCATACATCCTTTATCGTAAACAGCGTGAAAAAATGCGTAACATGAAATCTACTATCTTAGATTATAAAGATATTGTGGACAGCTATGTCAAAGTAGAGGACTGGAGAGTAAAAGAAAATTCTACCGTCACCTATTCGGTGGGAGGATTGATTCTGAGCAATTCGGGAGCGGTTACCGCAAATTACTGGCTCTCAGAGATTTATGATGATGAGATTTCCGACGCACACCGCAACGGAGACATACATATCCATGATTTGTCCATGCTCACAGGATACTGTGCGGGATGGTCATTAAAACAGTTGATTCAGGAAGGACTGGGCGGCATTCCGGGCAAGATTACGTCATCTCCGGCAAAACATTTGTCGGTGCTGTGCAATCAGATGGTCAACTTCTTAGGCATTATGCAGAATGAATGGGCAGGAGCACAGGCGTTTTCATCCTTTGATACCTACCTTGCCCCGTTTGTAAAAGTGGACAACCTGAACTATCCTGAGGTAAAAAAATGTATTGAATCTTTTATTTACGGAGTAAACACACCGAGCCGTTGGGGAACACAGTCACCGTTTTCCAATATTACGTTGGACTGGACGGTACCGAACGATTTAGCGGAGCTTCCGGCAATCGTCGGCGGCAAGGAGATGGATTTTAAATATAAAGACTGTAAAAAAGAGATGGACATGGTCAACAAGGCATTTATCGAGACCATGATCGAGGGCGACGCAAACGGACGCGGATTCCAGTATCCGATTCCGACCTATTCCATCACGAGTGATTTTGACTGGTCAGATACCGAGAATAATCGTCTGTTGTTTGAGATGACGGCAAAATACGGAACACCGTATTTTTCAAATTATATCAACAGTGATATGGAACCGAGCGACGTGCGTTCCATGTGCTGCCGTTTGAGACTGGATTTGCGTGAGTTGCGTAAAAAATCAGGCGGATTCTTCGGTTCCGGCGAGAGCACCGGTTCTGTGGGCGTTGTGACGATTAATCTGCCGAGAATCGCATATGTTTCTCAGACAAAAGAAGAGTTTTACGAAAGATTAGATCATATGATGGATATTGCTGCACGTTCCTTAAAGATCAAGCGTGGCGTTATCACAAGATTGCTGGATGAGGGCTTGTATCCGTACACCAAACGCTATCTCGGAACCTTTGACAATCATTTTTCCACAATCGGTCTGATCGGTATGAATGAAGTCGGCTTGAATGCAAGATGGCTGAGAAAAGATTTGATCCATGAGGAGACACAGGAGTTCGCAAAAGAAGTGTTAAATCATATGCGTGAGCGTCTGAGCGATTATCAGGAGGAGTATGGTGACCTTTACAACTTGGAGGCAACACCTGCCGAGTCCACGACATACCGTCTGGCAAAACATGATAAAAAGCATTATCCTGACATCATCACGGCAGGAAGTGAGGGAGATACTCCGTATTACACCAACAGCTCCCATTTGCCGGTAGATTACACAACGGATATTTTTGATGCACTGGATATTCAGGATGAATTACAGA
>CAKRJK010000034.1 GCA_934351705.1 uncultured Lachnospiraceae bacterium | reverse complement strand
GAGCGAGAGCTGCAATCGAATTTTTAAGACATGGATTTTATAACAATATTCCAAAAGAGATGAGAAAGACACCGGAGATTTACTATGTGGGCAACAGCATCAGCTCCACCTATCTCCAGGGCGTGATCGATGTGATCGGAGACAGGGATTTCTCTGTTAATATTATTTCCAAGTCGGGAACAACAACAGAGCCGGCGATCGCATTCCGTGTATTCAAAAAGATGTTAGAGGACAAATACGGCAAAGAGGGAGCTGCAAAGAGAATTTACGCAACCACAGACAAAGCCAGAGGAGCACTCAAAAACCTTGCGACAGAGGAAGGCTACGAGAGCTTTGTAGTGCCGGATGATGTAGGAGGAAGATATTCCGTATTGACAGCGGTAGGCTTACTTCCGATCGCAGTCAGCGGAGCCGACATCAGTAAGCTGATGGAAGGTGCGACAAGCGGACGCGAGATGGCATTAAACGAAAAATTCGAGAATAACGATGCAATGAAATATGCGGCAATCCGTAATATCCTGCTCAGAAAAGGCAAAGGAATCGAGGTTCTCGGCAATTACGAACCGTCCTTGCACTATATTGCAGAGTGGTGGAAACAGTTATACGGAGAGTCCGAAGGAAAAGACCAGAAAGGTATTTTCCCGGCAGCAGTTGACTTGACAACCGACCTTCATTCTATGGGACAGTTTATTCAGGATGGAGCAAGAACCTTGTTTGAAACCATCATGTGCGTAGAAAAACCAAGAGAGACCATCACAATCCAGGAAGAGCCGGTAGACTTAGACGGATTGAACTATCTTGCAGGAAAAGATATGGATTTTGTCAATAAGAGTGCAATGAACGGAACCATTCTGGCACATACCGACGGACACGTTCCAAACCTTATGGTAAAGATTCCTGAGATGAATGAGTACTATCTCGGACAGTTATTCTATTTCTTTGAATTTGCATGCGGTGTGAGCGGATACCTCTTAGGAGTAAACCCATTCAACCAGCCGGGCGTAGAAAGCTATAAGAAGAATATGTTTGCACTTCTCGGAAAGCCGGGATTTGAGGCAGAAAGAGAAGAACTGTTAAAACGTTTATAGAATTTGTAAAATCAGAAACTTGACAAAACAGAAACCGTCTGATATAATCCGTCCGTAACATATTTGTAACAATTTGTAACAAATATGCATAAAATCAAACAACATTGCGTAACAATATGATAACAATTATGCATGGGATATGATGGAGGACGAATATGAGAGCAAACAAAAAGGTGTTAGAGAGTGCAGTACTCGCAATCGCATTGGTACTTATCACAACCTACACAGCAGTCGCAGCTCCGAAGCAGGAGCAGACGGGGAGCTCAGAAATAAAAAGCAATGCATCGGGAGCGGTAACACAGCTTGTCGGAGGATTCCACGAGTCACAAAGCGCAACCATTGAAAAGACAGATGTACAGATGGTAGCCGCACCGCAGATGAGCGAAGAAGAACTGGCATGGCAGAATCGTTTGATGGCAAACGTAGAGGAATCTTTGAATGTCCGTACCGAGCCGAATGAGGAGGCTGCACTGGCAGGAAAGCTCCGCAAAGGTGATGTTGCAGAAGTCGCAGAGAGATTAGACGGATGGACACATATCACATCGGGAAATGTAGACGGTTATGTAAAAGATGAGTTTTGTGTTTTCGGACAGGACGCATACGGCTATGCAAAGACAGTCTGCAAAACAAACGCACAGGTCTTAGAGGCAGGATTGAGACTGCGTTCAGAGGCAAATGAAGAATCTTCTATTTATGATGTGGTAGCAGAGGGAGATAAACTGACAGTTGCAACAGACATCGAGACACCGGAGGGCTGGGTAGCCATTCAGTACGGCGACGGAATCGCATACGTCAGTGCCCGGTATGTGGACGTATCCCTTTGTACCGGAACCGGTATTACCGTAGAGGAAGAGCAGGCAATCATTGCAAAGCAGAAAGCTGAGGAAGAAGCCAAAAAGGCAGAGGCGGCAAAGAAAGCAGCCGTTTCCCAGAAAGAAGCAGTTGCCGCAAGCTATGATGAAGTTACGATTTTAGGAGCATTGATCCAGTTAGAGGCAGGAAATGAATGCTATGAAGGTCAGGTGGCAGTCGGTGCGGTTGTCATGAACCGTGTCAGAAGCGGTTCTTACCCGAACAGCATTTCCGATGTCGTATATCAGGGCGGACAGTTCAGCGTACGTGGACAGATTCAGTCCAGAATATCAGGCGGAGTAAAATCTTCCTGTTTACAGGCTGCACAGGAAGCAATCAATGGAACCGATAATACAGGCGGAGCATTGGGCTTTGCACCGGTAAGCAGCGGAAAGGGCGGTCTTACGATCGGAAACCACGTGTTTTACTAAAAATGAATAGAAACAAGAAGTTAGGGAAAGAATCTCGTATACGGGATTCTTTCTTTGTTTACAGAAGTAACTCTTTATTGTAATTATGGGAAAAATATAGTAAGATGTAAAAGAAAATGATTGAAAAGAGGAGGGCATAACATGGTAGTATGGATTATACTAGGTGTTATTGTTTTAGTGATAATAGCATCCTGCATCAGAATTGTACCACAGGCATATGCAATGGTAATCGAGCGTTTGGGAGGATACCTTGCAACATGGGGAGTAGGTATTCACTTCAAGATTCCGTTTATTGACCGTGTGGCAAAGAAAGTATTATTAAAGGAGCAGGTTGTAGATTTTGCACCGCAGCCGGTGATCACAAAGGATAACGTAACCATGAGAATTGATACCGTTGTGTATTATCAGATTACAGATCCGAAGTTATTCGTATACGGTGTAGACAATCCGTTGATGGCGATCGAGAATCTGACAGCCACAACATTGCGTAATATCATCGGTGATCTGGAACTGGATGAGACACTTACATCCAGAGAGACGATCAATACCAAGATGAGAGCGTCTTTGGATGTTGCAACAGATCCATGGGGTATCAAAGTAAACCGCGTGGAATTAAAGAACATCATTCCGCCGCAGGCAATCCAGGATGCGATGGAGAAACAGATGAAAGCAGAGCGTGAAAGACGTGAAGCAGTTACCAGAGCAGAGGGTGAAAAGACAGCCACAATTCTTGTGGCACAAGGTAAGAAGGAATCTGCAATCTTAGATGCAGAGGCAGAAAAACAGGCAGCAATCCTTCGTGCAGAGGCGAGAAAAGAGGCAACGGTACGCGAGGCAGAAGGTCAGGCAGAGGCAATCTTAAAGATTCAGCAGGCGAATGCAGACGGTCTTCGTTTCTTAAAAGAGGCAAATGCAGACGATGCCGTACTTCAGCTCAAGAGCCTGGAGGCGTTTGCAAAAGCAGCAGACGGAAAGGCAACAAAGATTATTATTCCGTCCGAGATACAGAGCGTAGCCGGATTGGTGAAATCCATTACGGAAGTTGCAACCGATGTGCCGACTGACACAGAGTAAAAGAGTAATCCGATAAGATTGCGTATTATACAAGAAAACAAGGGCTGTTCGGGTGTTCCTCTGACAGCCCGTTTGATATTTTATCAGGAGGGAAAGCTATGGACTTAAAAGGATACCATTTTTTGAAACTAAAAGATTATGAACCGGAAGAAATTCTACATTTGATCGATCTGGCAGAGCGGTTAAAACAAAAAAAGCAGCAAGGTGTTGCACATGATACGTTAAAAGGCAAAAATATCGCATTGATCTTTGAAAAGACAAGCACCAGAACCCGCTGTGCATTTGAAGTAGCGGCACATGATCTGGGAATGCACGTTACATATTTAGATCCGTCCGGATCACAGATCGGAAAAAAAGAGAGTATTGCAGATACCGCACGTGTACTGGGAAGAATGTTTGACGGAATAGAGTATCGCGGCTACGGACAAGAAATCGTCGAAGAACTTGCGGAGCATGCGGGAGTTCCGGTTTGGAACGGTTTGACCAATGAATTTCATCCGACGCAGATGTTGGCAGATATGCTCACCATCCGCGAAAAATTCGGAAGATTAGAAGGTATCAAATTGGTATACATGGGTGATGCCCGTTATAATATGGGAAATTCCCTGATGGTGACCTGTGCAAAATTAGGTATGCACTTTGTGGCGTGTACCTCAGAAAAATATTTCCCGGAGAAAGAGCTTGTGGATTACTGTAAGGATTTGGCGAAACAGACAGGCGGAAGTGTTACGCTTACAGAAAGCGTAGAGGACGGAGCAAAGGACGCAGATGTAATTTACACGGATGTATGGGTATCTATGGGAGAACCGTCAGAAGTGTGGGAGGAGCGAATCCATGATCTGATGCCATATCAGGTGAATGCAAAGGCAATGAGCTACGCAAAAGACACCGCAATCTTTATGCACTGTCTGCCGGCATTCCATGATTTAAAGACCACAATCGGACAGGAGATTCATGAGAAGTTCGGATTATCGGAGATGGAAGTTACCGATGAAGTATTCGAGAGTCCGCAGTCGGTTGTGTTTGATGAGGCAGAGAACAGAATGCATACGATAAAAGCGGTTATGCTGGCAACACTGGGAGAATAAGACCGAGATATGGAACAGGAAAAACAAAGCGGGCTATCGAGGACAAGCTGGGCGGGAAAACCGTGTTACCGTCTGGAAAGTGTGGATTCTACCAATGAGTATGTCAAAAAGATAGCAGAGCAGGGAGCGGAACACGGAACGCTGATTCTGGCTAAGGAGCAGACACGGGGAAAAGGACGAAGAGGAAGAACATGGATGTCACCGAAAGGCGACAATATCTACATGAGTATTCTGTTACGTCCGCAAATAGAACCCGACAATGCCTCCATGCTGACGCTGGTAGCGGCAATGGCAGTAGCAGAAGGAATCAGGGAAGTAAGCGGTTTAAAGACACAGATCAAATGGCCGAACGATATTGTAGTGCAGGGCAAAAAAGTCTGTGGGATACTCACGGAGATGAGTGCTGAGGTCGGCAAGGTTCATTATGTTGTCATCGGAATCGGAATCAATGTACATAACAGAGATTTTCCGCAGGAGATCAGCGCGACGGCGACATCCCTTGATTTGCAGGCAGGAACAAGACAGGATCAAACGGAGCTGGTCGAGGCAATCTGGAAAGCATTTGAAGGCTATTATGAAAGTTATTGCAAAACACAGGACATGAGTGCGTTGCAGGAGGAATATAATCGTCAGCTGGCAAACTGCGATCAAGCGGTCAAAGTATTGGACGGAGAGCATTCCTACGAGGGAATTGCAAGAGGAATTACCCCCAAAGGGGAATTGCTGGTAGAGGCAGAGGGTGAGACAAGGCTGGTTTCATCGGGAGAGGTATCCGTAAGAGGAATTTACGGATATGTCTAAAAGACAGAAAGGAGTTACGGCAAAAGGTTATGTATCAGGAAGAGGTTGTGTTGTGCGGTTCAAGTGCATACAATAAAAAATATTATCTGAGTGAAGATTTCGAGGGACTGCCGGAGAGCATCAAAGATGAGCTCAAAATTATGTGTGTACTGTATACAGAGGACATCGGAGGAACATTAGAGCTGGTATTTGACGAAGAGGGCAATCTGAGTTTCAGAACCGATGCGGATGAGGGAGATTTGCTGTACGATGAAATCGGAAGTATTTTAAAGATCAAACAGCTTCAAAAGGACAAGCGTGAACTTTTGGAGGCGTTGGAGATATATTTTAAAGTATTCTTTTTAGGAGAGGAATTTGAGGAGGAGTAAACCATGTTATTAGTAGTGGATGTAGGAAACACAAACATCACATTAGGGGTATTTGAAAAACAGGAGTTGATCACGACATTCCGTCTGACCACAAAGCATTCCAGAACATCGGATGAGTATGCAGTCACCATGTCGGGAATGCTTCAACAGAGCAACATCGAGATGAAGGAGATCAAAGATGTTATTATTTCTTCTGTTGTGCCGAATGTGATGCATTCTCTCGTAAGTGCGTTTATCAAATACTACGACATCCGACCGGTCATCGTAGAAGCGGGAATTAAGACAGGCATCAAGGTGGTGACCGAGAATCCAAAACAAATCGGTGCAGACCGAATCGTAGACGCTGCGGCAGCATACGGTCTTTACGGAGGTCCTGTCCTGGTAATCGATTTTGGAACGGCAACAACATACGATCTGATTGACAAGGACGGGGCATTCGTGGCAGGTGTCACAGCACCGGGTATTAAAATTTCGGCAAAAGCACTCTGGGAGGACACCGCAAAATTGCCGGAAATCGAGATTCGTAAACCGGAGAGCATTCTGGCAAAAGAAACCATCAGCAGTATGCAGGCAGGTCTGGTATATGGACAGATCGGACAGACAGAATACATTATCCGCAAGATGAAAGAAGAATTTGGGGATAAAGAATTAAAGGTGGTTGCAACGGGAGGTCTCGGAAACATTATCGCACCGGAGACAACCGAGATTGACATTTATAATCCGAATTTGAATTTACAGGGAATGCGTCTGATTTATGAAAAGCAGAATCGGAGTGAACGATAATGCCTACACTTCAGATCGGAAATGTAACATTAGAAAATAATCTGGTATTAGGGCCGATGGCAGGTGTCACAGACCTGCCATTTCGCCTGCTTTGCAAAGAGCAGGGAGTAGGACTTCTCTGCATGGAAATGGTTAGTGCCAAAGGGATTATGTATCATAACAAAAATACAGAAATCCTTTTATCCATCGACGAGCGGGAACATCCGGTGTCATTGCAGTTGTTTGGCTCGGATGCGGACATTATCAGCGAACAGGCAAAGCGGATTGAGGAAAGACCATTTGATATTTTAGACATCAATATGGGTTGTCCAGTTCCGAAAGTGGTCAATAACGGAGACGGCTCCGCACTGATGAAAAATCCCATTTTGTCAGGACAGATCATAGAAAAGACGGTAAAAGCCATCAAAAAGCCGGTCACTGTCAAAATCCGCAAAGGGTTCGATGAGGAACACACGAATGCCGTGGAGATGGCACATATCGCACAGGAATGCGGGGCGGCAGCAGTCGCAGTACACGGACGTACAAGAGAACAGTATTACTCGGGAAAGGCAGACTGGAATATCATAAGACAGGTCAAAGAGGCGGTCACAATCCCTGTGATCGGAAACGGAGATGTCAGAACACCGCAAGATGCGAAACGCATACAGGAAGAAACCGGTTGCGACGGTGTGATGATTGCAAGAGGGGCACAGGGAAATCCGTGGATTTTTTCCCGGATACTTCACTATGAGAAAACGGGAGAAATTTTAGAAAAACCGACACCGCAGGAAGTAGTCGATATGATACTGCGTCATGCAAGGATGCAGATTGAGTTTAAAGGCGAATACACAGGGATGAGAGAGATCCGAAAACACGCCGCATGGTATACTGCGGGATACAAAAATTCCGCTAAGCTGCGAGGCATGATCAATGAGGTGGAAAATTACGAGGATTTGGCGAAACTGCTGAAATCCTTGACATAATTACCCAATCACGGGTATAATACTATGAATGTAAAAGAACAGATAACGTAATAATATGAAATATAAAAAAGAAGGGTAAGACGGTCATGGATAAGAAAAATCTATTAACTTACGAAGGATTACAAAAATTAGAGAACGAGTTGCAGGACTTAAAGGTTGTCAAACGTAAAGAGGTTGCTCAAAAAATCAAAGAGGCGAGAGAGCAGGGAGATTTATCCGAGAATGCCGAGTACGATGCAGCGAAAGACGAGCAGCGAGACATCGAGGCACGTATTGACGAGATCGAGAAAATCTTGAAAAATGCGGAGGTTGTTATCGAGGAAGAAGTTGATTTGGATAAAATCAATGTAGGCTGCCGCGTAAAAATCTTAGATTTAGAGTATGATGAGGAAATGGAATACAAACTGGTGGGTTCCACAGAGGCAAACAGCCTGAAAGGTAAGATTTCCAATGAGTCACCGGTAGGCCGTGCTTTAATCGGAGCAAAAGTCGGTGATGTTGTAAATGTTGAAACACAGGCAGGCGAATTAAAATATAAAGTATTAGAGATTCAGAGATCAAATTAAAGGAGATTCGGAATGGCGGAACAAAAGAACATACAGGAACAGGATATTAACCAATTACTTAAAATACGCCATGATAAATTGGCAGATTTGCAGGAAAACGGAAAAGATCCGTTCGTTATCACAAAATTCGATGTAACACATCACAGTGCAGAAATTAAAGAAAATTACGACGCATTAGAGGAACAGACCGTAACCGTAGCAGGACGTATGATGCAAAAACGTGTTATGGGAAAAGCATCTTTTTGTAATATCCAGGATTTGAAAGGAAACATCCAGTCTTATGTTGCAAGAGACGAGATTGGAGAGGATTCCTATAATTATTTTAATAAAATTGATGTCGGTGACCTGATCGGAATTACCGGATTTGTATTCAAGACAAAAACCGGAGAGATTTCCATCCATGCAAAAGAAGTGACCTTGTTATCCAAGAGTTTACAGATTTTACCGGAGAAATTCCACGGACTGACCAATACCGATATTCGATACAGACAAAGATACGTTGATCTGATCATGAATCAGGAGGTAAAGGATACCTTTATCAAACGTTCCAAAATCATCAGCAGTATCCGTAAATATCTGGACGGAGAGGGATTCATGGAGGTTGAGACACCGATGCTTGTGGCAAATGCGGGCGGAGCGGCAGCAAGACCTTTTGAGACTCACTTCAATGCGTTAGACGAGGACTTAAAGCTGAGAATTTCTCTTGAGTTATACTTAAAGAGATTGATCGTCGGCGGTTTGGAAAGAGTATATGAGATCGGACGAGTATTCCGTAATGAGGGCCTGGATACACGCCACAATCCGGAATTTACTCTGATGGAGTTATATCAGGCATACACAGATTATCACGGAATGATGGATCTGACAGAGAATTTATACCGTCACGTGGCAAAAGAGGTTGTGGGAAGCCTTCAGCTTCCGTACGGCGAGCATGTGATTGATTTAGAGAAGCCGTTTGAGCGTATTACAATGGTAGATGCCGTTAAAAAATACGCAAATGTAGATTTTAATGAAATTAAAGATACAGAAGAGGCAAAAGCTGTTGCAAAAGAGCATCATATTGAATTTGAGGAGCGTCACAAAAAAGGTGACATCTTAAATCTCTTCTTTGAGGAATATGTAGAGGAGCATTTGATCCAGCCGACCTTTGTTATGGATCATCCGATTGAGATTTCTCCGCTCACCAAGAAAAAACCGGAGAATCCTGAGTATGTAGAGCGTTTTGAGTTCTTCATCAACGGATGGGAAATGGCAAATGCATATTCTGAGCTGAATGATCCGATTGACCAGAGAGAGAGATTCAAGGCTCAGGAAGAGTTGCTGGCTCAGGGTGATGATGAGGCGAATACGACGGATGAAGACTTTATGAATGCGTTAGAACTTGGTATGCCTCCGACAGGCGGAATCGGATTCGGAATTGATCGTATGGTGATGATTATGACGAATTCGGCGGCGATTCGGGATGTGTTGTTGTTCCCGACAATGAAGTCTATTGATAAGTAAGAATGCAGGAAAATCAAGGGTTTCAGCACTTGGATGTACTAA
>CAKRJK010000033.1 GCA_934351705.1 uncultured Lachnospiraceae bacterium | reverse complement strand
CCGCTTAACAATCCAAGACATACGATTACCGCGAGCAATGTCTGCCAAAGCCTTCTCCGCTTCATCGCAACCCTCCTGACTATTTTTCTCCTCCAAAATACGATTCCATAAATCTGCTCAATGCTTTGATGTCTTCTATTCCCATCATTTCTCTTGCGGAGTGCATTGCAAGAACCGGAACGCCTACCTCAATGGTCTGCATCGGCAAAAAGCTGTCCGCGATACTGCCCAGCGCACTTCCTCCCCTCACATCAGAATTGTTGACGTATTTCTGATAAGGAATCTTCTCTTGTTCACACAACTGCTGCACGATTGCAATTCCCTCGCAGTCTGTTGCATAATTCTGGTTTCCTGCCTCTTTGATACAAAATCCCGCATTCAGTACAGGCTTATTGGTAATATCCGCTTTCTCCGTCCAGTTCGGATGTGTTGCGTGTGCCACGTCCGCAGAAAGGAGTACACTGTGATAAATGCTGTCTTTACATTGTATGTCTGTTCTGCCGAGTGCAGTCTGCATCTTCTCGATCACATCGCGAAGCAGCATGGAACCCGCTCCCTGTTTTGTCTTACTTCCAATCTCTTCGTGGTCAAACAGTGCGATCAGGTTGATTCCCTCTTTGGTATCCGCCTTTTTCATTCCGTCTAACAATGCCTGTACGGAAGTTAAATTATCTAATCTTGGTGAAGAAAGAATTTCTTCTTGAAAACCTACCTTTTCCGGCTTTTCGGCGTTGTACAGATATAAGTCATAAGATAAAATGCTCTCTTTTTCCACCTTGAGTTCTTTTGCCAGATACTCCATAAAAAATGACTCATCCGCCTCTGAACCGTCTGCAATTCCCGCAACCGGTAAAAGATGTGTCTGTCGTTTTAATTCCACTCCCTTATTTATCTCGGGATTCATATGGATCGCAAGATTCGGAATCGTAACCACCGGCTTTTTAAAATCAGGATAGCAGATCACCGGGTGAAATGCGTCCTCCCCTTTTAGTGCTGCCTTTCCCGCAATGCCAAGCGGTCTGTCCAGCCATGTATTTAAAATCGCACCGCCATATACTTCTACATTGAGTTGGCGATACCCGCTTTTCTTCACCTCCGGATTCGGTTTGATACGAAGGGAAGGGAAATCCGTGTGTGCCGTTGCCAGACGCATACCCTCGGTATTGCCGGCATTTTCACCCACCGTAAATGCGATCAATGTCGTTCCGTGATGAATCACATAATACTTACCACCCTTCTCAAGGTGCCATTCCTCTGTCATTGCAACCTCTTCAAAACCTGCCTCTTCCAACTGCTGTTTTGCCTGTTGCACCACATGAAACGGGGTGACTCCCCTCTGTAAAATTGTAAATAAATCATCCATGCTGCTATACATTTACTTCACGCTCCTTTTTTGTCATTCTACTATATTCCCGATACTTTTTCCACCTCAAAAATACGATTTTGCATTTGCCATGTCGTGCCGTAAGCCGGTCGGGGCAAATGCAAAATCCCAAACTTTCTCTTTCTTTTGGTCACGCACTGCATTATAATGGACATGAAACATATATAATCAATTTCGCGGAGGTATCTTGCATGATTGCAATGCAGCTCATAGATGTCGGCAGCTTTATGACAAAACTGCTGCGTTCTGAAATATTCGACTCCTTTCTTTTTATGGAGGGAGAGATTCAAACCAACATTTCCTATTCCTTTGACGGTCATATTAATAAAGATTTTTATTCCACTGAAGAATTAGAAGAAACACAGTTTTCAGACTTGGAGTATCTTCCGTTTTCTAATTTGAGAAATACTTTGTTTGAACTGATCAAGGGCAAACGTACCCCGACTTATTTTAAGTTCATTTTTTGCCTGACGCCTGAGGCGACCGATTCACTCTTGCAGCCGTTGGGGGATTCGTCTCATTCCGGAAATATCAAGTCTTTGATTTTCAGACTGACCTTTCAAAACCGTCAGCTTACCTGTACCACCGGAGTTTCTTACCGCAATTTCTGCACCGATAAAACACCGGAACATGAGTGGGATTCTTTTCTGTGTAATTTTTTGAAACAGTATGAGATTCCTTACACGGTCATTTCTTGACAGATATAGTCGAAACGCTGATTTTAGCGGTTTTTTGCTTTACTTTTAAAGCACGGTATGCTATGGTTTGTGTATGTTGAATTTCAACATAGATTTATTTTTTGGAGGTACTTTCAATGAGCAAAGGTACAGTAAAATGGTTTAACAACCAAAAGGGATACGGTTTTATCTCTGACGAAGAGGGAAATGATGTATTCGTACATTTTTCCGGTCTAAACATGGAAGGATTTAAGACTCTTGAGGAGGGTGCAAACGTAGAGTTTGACGTAACCGAAGGTGCAAAAGGTCCTCAGGCTGTCAACGTAACCGTAGTCGCATAGATAGGAAACTATCGTTTTAATCAAAGTTTTCAATGTACCTGAATCCATGATAGCAATAGATTAGATGTAGGAATATATTGAGTAACAGTTATGATTAAGAAAGAGAGTATTGCCATATAACCGCAATCCGGTTATGAAGCGATACTCTTTCTTTTGTGAAAATCTGTCTCATCTTCGCATATTAAGAAATGTCCGGTACAAATTCATTCTGCCGTACCCCTCCTCTTTATTCGGATAGGTTCGCGACAGATTCCTCTCGCATCCGAGTATCAACATATTTTTCATTTCTACCGTATTCATTCCGAATGCGTTATTTCCTCTTGTCACACCCCATTCCAACAACTGTGCACAGGCTCCCGCCGTGATCGCCGCCGCCGCACTTGTGCCTGTCATCCGCACATAGTTTCCACGCAGTCCGGGTCCGAACACGTCGACCGCAGGTGCCAGGAAATCCGGTTTGACACGGTCGTTGATATTATATCCTCTGCCCGACTCGAAATAAAGACTGTTATCCGCCGCATTATAACCGCCGACCGTGATCGGAACAACGGTTGAGGACGGCTCTGTGATCGTCGTTTCGGGATCGGGACGCAAAAAGAAAACAGGATTTTCCTGAAATTGCGTGATCGGAAGCCACATATGAAATCGTCCCGTAATATAATTGTCCGAGGTTACCGTAATTTTCCAAATCCCCTGTGTCGGTTTTGTGAACCTTAAAAAGATAAGCTGATTGCCCCCTGTAAGACCGCTTAACCCATAATCCACACTCAAGGTCGTTCCCTCTAAAAGGAATCGGTATTCCTCTCTCCTATCCTCTTTTGCACTGAGGCGGCGTGTGGTCTCTCCCGTCGGGGACTGCACTGTGATTGCGATCATTTCGGGAACGACCGCCCAGATTTCCATGACAAATCCCTCGAAATCATTTGATACACTGATTTCCACTGTTTCGCTCTGTGTCGGAGATTCCAGCTGCCCCCGGTAATGGTGTCTTGCGTTTGCCTCGTTTCCCGCTGCAATCGCCACTCCTCTTTTTCCCCGGGTTCCCACATAACTGATCAGCGAACCCAGGGCGTCAAATCCTCCGTGACTTCCCCCGTTTGTTCCGAGTCCGATACAGATGGCAAGCGGTTTACTTAACGCATATGCCAGATTGTGCAGATAAGAGATTGCCGCCATAATATCGTTTTCCTGATAGGCGACCGCATCCCGTTTTATATAGTAAAATTCTTTTAAGTATGGCTTTGCCTCTTTTAATTTTACAACGGCAATGTCCGCACTCGGAGCTGCACCGATAAACTGATTTGCAATGTCCTCCGAACCCGCCGCGACTCCTGCCAGAAAAGTTCCGTGTCCGTTGACATCCCTGCTCGGAACAACCTGATATGGATTTTGGGAACGCAACGCCTCATTGATCTCTTCCGCCGTATACTCACTTCCGTAGATGAATCCCTGCGGTGACGTATTGGTTCTCTCTGTCTGATCCCAGATCCTTAAAATCCTTGTCGTGCCGTTCTCATTTAAAAAGAGGGGGTTTGTATAATCAATTCCCGTGTCCACAAACCCGATCAGCACGCCGTTTCCTTTTAGCGGCAGCGTCGGAAAGTTCTGCATGGTCAGTATTCCGCTGACTTCCAGTGCCTGGGTATCCATAAGACCGTAGCATTTGGGAATGGACCAGTAATTGTTTTCCGCCACGTTAAAATCTCCGATATTTTCTCTTGCATAATAAATGACTTCATAACCCACATCCAACGGCTGAATGCATTCCACCCCAATGTCTCCGTCAATGAGGCTGCCTCTGACCGTAATGTCGCTTATGAAGTCATAATAATCGTTGGAATAAACCGGTGTTGAACAATCCATACTACACCCTTTATACCTTTTGTTCTATTTATTATATGCCGGTTTTTGTTTTATGCCATTGCAATGACCGGTTTGTTTTTATCCTCGATTCCGGCACAGCCACGCATGGTAATCATCGGACCGCCCTTCTTCTCAATGTAGTCTTTTGTAATGACCACTTTGCCGATGTTATCGTCCTTTGGAATCTCATACATAATATCCAGCATGAATTCCTCGATAATTGCCCGCAAAGCTCTTGCTCCTACTTTCTTCTCCTTCGCCTGTTTTGCGATGGCAAGCAGTGCGTCATCCTCAAATTCAAGCTGCACCTCGTCCAAAGCGAGAAGTTTCTGGTACTGTTTTAAAATCGCATTCTTCGGCTCTTTTAAAATCTTTACCAGCATGTCTTCGGTCAATGCCTCTAAGGAAAACAGGATTGGCAGACGTCCGATAAACTCCGGTATCATACCAAAAGCCTTGATGTCTTCTACCGTGACTTTCTGCAGGATATTCTCGTCTCCGTCATATTTATCTTTTAAATCTGCCTTAAATCCGATTGAGGATTCCTTATTCAGACGCTCCTTGATAATGTTATCCAAGTCCGGAAATGCACCGCCGCAGATAAACAGGATGTTCTTTGTATTGACTGTGACCATCGGAACCATCGCGTTTTTGCTGCTTGCTCCGACCGGAACTTCCACTTCCGCGCCCTCTAAAAGTTTTAGCATTCCCTGCTGTACGCTCTCACCGCTGACATCTCTCTGGTTTGCATTTTTCTTCTTTGCCAGCTTGTCAATCTCATCAATAAAGATGATTCCCCGCTCTGCCTTCTCCACATCATTGTCTGCGGCTGCAAGCAGCTTGGATACGACACTCTCGATATCGTCACCTATGTAGCCCGCCTCCGTGAGCGATGTCGCATCGGTAATTGCAAGCGGTACATCCAAAAGTCTTGCCAGTGTCTTAACCAGATACGTCTTACCGGAACCGGTCGGTCCCACCATCAGCATATTGGATTTCTCAATCTCAATATCATCCATCGTCTCGGTTGCCACACGTTTGTAATGATTGTAAACCGCTACGGACATTACTTTTTTGGCATAATCCTGTCCCACCACATAATCATCCAGACTTGCTTTGATCTTGTGCGGTGCCGGAATGTTGCGAATGTCCAGCTTCGGTGACTCTTTTTTCTCTTTTGGTTTCTTTTTCTTGATCTGCTGGTTTTTCGGAAAGATTCCCTGCAGATCCGACAGATTGATCATGCTGATATTCGGCATTCCACCCATCATATTCGCCGGATTCCAGTCATTAAAATTCATTCCCGCATGATTCATGCTGTCAAACGTCTTTTGCATACAATCGCTGCAGATACAGATGTCATTCGGAATCTTGATCATCTTGCCGGCTTTACTCTCCGGTCTGCGGCAGATATAGCAAATATCTTCGTATTCGTTCTCTTTATCTTTTGTATCTTCTTCTACTTCTACAATCTCTTTGTCTATAATATCTTTGTCCTGTTCTGACATACAAATCCCTACCAATCTATTAAAAATAGTGCAGACAGCCCTGTTGCTATCTGCACCTCATTATAATGTATCTTCCCTATAATCTCAATTGATAATTAGGCAAAAATGCTGAATTTATAAAAAATTAATTTTTTAATAATTCTTTTAATATCTCGTTTACTTTTGCAGGATTTGCCTTTCCTTTCATCTGCTTCATTGTCTGTCCCACCAAAAAACCGATGGCTTTTTCTTTTCCGTTGTGATAGTCTTCCACGGACTGCGGATTTTCTGCTATTACCTGCTCAATGACAGTGCGGAGTTCTCCGTCGTCACTGACCATTTTCAATCCTTTTTCTTCTATATAAGACTCCGGTTCGATATCGTCTGTGAAAATTTTCTCAAACACTTCTTTTGCCACAGTTCCATTGATCGTTCCCGCATCTACCAAGTCAATCAGTTTTGCGAGATGTTCCGGTGAAAAACAGATGTCCTGTGCGTCCATCTCATGTTCTTTTAACAAACGCATCGTTTCCACCATCAGCCAGTTAGATACTTTTTTCGGCTTTTTGCAGATTGCGGTTGTCTCCTCGAAAATATCTGCCATGTGTTTTGAGGAGGTAATAATCTCCGCATCATAATCCGGCAGTTCATATTCTTTTTTGTAACGCTCCATCTTTTCTGTGCGAAGCTCCGGCTCCTTTTCCTTGATCTTTGCGATCCACTCGTCACTGATGACAAGCGGTACTAAATCAGGCTCCGGGAAATAACGGTAATCTTTTGCGTCCTCTTTGCTTCTCATGGTATAGGAAACCTCTTTGTTGTCATCCCATCTTCTGGTCTCCTGAATGACAGCTTTTCCCTCTTCGAGCAATTCAATCTGACGCTTTCTCTCCCCGTCAATGGCTCTTGCGATGGCTTTAAAGGAGTTTAAGTTTTTCATCTCGGTACGTGTTCCGAACTTCTCCGCTCCGACTTCTCTTACGGAAAGGTTGACATCGGCACGCATAGAACCCTCATTCAATTTACAATCCGAAGCACCTAAATACTGGATGATCATTCTTAATTTTTCCAGATAGGCAATGACTTCCTCAGCAGAACGCATATCCGGTTCGGATACAATCTCGATCAGCGGAACACCGGAACGGTTGTAGTCCACCACCGAGCAGTCCTCCCACTCATCATGTACAAGTTTTCCCGCATCTTCTTCCATATGAATCTCATGGATGCCGACGGTCTTTTTTCCGCCTGCCGTCTCAATCTCAATGCCGCCGTCTCTACAGATTGGCAGATACAACTGGGAAATCTGATAGTTCTGCGGATTGTCCGGATAAAAATAGTTCTTTCTGTCAAATTTGCAATACTGTGTGATCTTGCAGTTTGTCGCTAAACCGACTGCAACCGCATACTCTACCACCTGCTTATTTAACACCGGCAAGGAACCCGGCATTCCTGTGCAGACAGGGCAGGTGTGGGTGTTTGGTGCTCCTCCGAACTCGGTAGAACAGGAGCAGAAAATTTTTGTTTTTGTCGCAAGCTCTACATGGACTTCCAGACCAATGACTGTTTCGTATTGTTTACTCATCTTCTCTCCTCCTCTACATTTCTGCTAACGGGCAATGTTTGTAACTTCTCGTCTGCTCGTAACTGTATGCCGTCTGAATTAATTTCTTTTCCTCGAAGCAATCTGCGATCAACTGTAAGCCGATCGGCAGACCGTCCGCATCTGTTCCGCACGGAAGTGAAATACCCGGCAATCCCGCCAAGTTTACGGAAATCGTGTAAATATCACCGAGATACATCTTGAGCGGATCCTCCAAAGAAGAATCCAGTTTCGGTGCTGTGGTCGGTGCCACCGGTCCCAAGATAATGTCATATTTTTCAAAGGCTTTATCAAATTCTTTTTTGATCAACGCTTTTGTACGCAGTGCTTTCAGATAATAAGCATCATAATAGCCGGAACTTAATACAAAGGATCCGAGCATGATACGGCGTTTTGCCTCTGCTCCAAAGCCCTCGGAACGGGTTCTTTTATACATGCTGTGCAAATCTTCATATTCTTCGGTGCGGTATCCGTATTTGACACCGTCAAAACGCGCCAGGTTGGAGCTTGCCTCCGCACTTGCGATGATATAATATGCCGGAATCGCATACTCTACAAGGTTCAGATCAAATTCCTCAACCACCGCACCCTTGTCCTCTAAGACTTTTGCGGCTTTTAATACTGCCTCTTTGACTTCTTGATTCAAGCCTTCACCAAAGTAATCTCTCGGGATTCCAATCTTCATTCCTTTGACATCATCCACCAATGCTTTTGTGAAATCCGTTTCCTCCCTTTTCATTGCGGTGGAATCTTTGACATCATAAGAGGTGATTGCCTCCAAAATCGTGGCACAGTCTGTAACGTCTTTTGCAATCGGTCCTATCTGGTCTAAGGAGGAGCCATATGCCACCAATCCGTATCTTGATACAGTTCCGTAAGTCGGTTTTAATCCGGTCACTCCGCAAAAAGAACTCGGCTGACGAATGGAACCGCCGGTATCCGAACCCAGTGCATAAAAGCACTCCTCTGCCGCAACCGCCGCACAGGAACCGCCCGACGAACCGCCCGGTACATGTTCGGTATTCCACGGATTTTTGGTTGCTCCGTAAGCGGAAGTTTCTGTTGTACTTCCCATTGCAAACTCATCCATGTTTGTTTTTCCTATGATGATCGCACCTGCCGCTTCTAAGTTTTCAACTGCCTGTGCTGTGTAGGTTGGCATGAAATTATATAAAATATGAGAGGCACAGGTAGTTTTCAGCCCTTTGGTACAGATGTTATCCTTGATGGCAACCGGAACTCCCGCCAGCGGACTGTCCAACTCTCCCTTGTCTATCTTTTCCTGAATCTCCTCTGCTTTTTTGAGTGCTTCTTCTTTATTTAATGTAATGTAACTGTTGATTTTGTCTTCCGTCTTGTCAATCTGTGCAAAAACGGCTTCTACCGCTTCTTTGACTGTAACTTCTTTTGCTTTTATCTTTTTTCCCAGCTCTACGGCTGTCAAACTTGTAAGACTCATAGTATTCCCTCCTATCCGATTGTCTTTGGCACTTTGAATCCGTCGTCTTTTGCGGACGGTGCGTTTGCTAATGTGTCATCGTGTCCGTTTCCGTTGGTTACTACGTCCTCACGAAAAACATTGTTGACAGGGAATGTATGCGACATCGGCTCTACGCCGTCTGTGTCTAATTCATTTAACTTATCTATATAGTCTAACATTTTTTCCATATCGGCTTTTGCCTGTTCTTTTTCCTCTTCAGAAAGTTCCAGCTTGGCAAGGATGCCAACGTATTCGATTGTTTCATCTGAAATTTGGTGTGACATGATTTTTTCTCCTTTTGTGGGGGGGGCAGGGAACATCTTTTTTGTGGAAATGATGAAATGGGATAAGTATTTCTATCATGTTTCCTGCGGGTTTTGGGGTTAATGACGGACGCAAGCGGATTTGACTCGCCATCCGTGGCTCGACAAATCCTTGTGCGGACGTCGTGTCCGCACATTGCTGACAGTGAGGGAAACATGAAGAAATACTAATCCCATTTCATAATATTTCCACAAAAAAGATGTTCCCTGCACTCTCAAACGGCAAGTTGCTTTGGCGTCGTGGGGTTTTTATGTTTTTACTCTTCGGCATGGACATCATCACTCGCCCTACGCCTTCAGACGAGGTTGTAGATTGGGCTGTGGCAAAGCGTTTGGGTGCCGATTTTCTGTGGGAAATGAGAATTGCTTAGTGTTTCCCAAACACCACAGCAATGACCGGACACGACGTCCGGGCAAGGATTTGCCGAGCCACGGATGGCGAGTCAAATCCGTTTGCGTCCGTCGCCGCCTCACTCCCGGAAACACTTAGCAATTCTGATTTCCCAACAGCAATCGGCACCCAAACGCTTTGCCACAGCCCTTTCACACCCCTCCTTACGGTTCCAACC
>CAKRJK010000032.1 GCA_934351705.1 uncultured Lachnospiraceae bacterium | reverse complement strand
GTGTTACCCTGTTTGAAACACTTGTGAGTTTTACACTTGTTTTGTTTTTTTCACTGCTGTTTGCAGTTCTCCTCTGGTATAACCGAAAATTGTCAGAGACCTTAGAGCCTTACCTTGTGATATTGAACAGTCTCCCAAAATCCGCTTTAGCTCCTCTGCTGATTGTCTGGCTCGGAGCAAACTATAAAACCATTATCCTAACCGGTATGTCCGTTGCGATTTTCGGCTCTATCCTAAGTCTGCACCAGGGATTTGAAGATGTGGATTCCGATAAATTAAAACTGATCCGGACACTCGGCGGCAGCAAACGCCATCTTTTGACAAAGGTACTGCTGCCCGCAAACATCCCGAGATTGCTAAGCCTTGCCAAAGTCAATATCGGTCTGTGTCTGGTCGGTGTCATTATCGGAGAATTTATCTCTTCCAAACGCGGTCTCGGATACCTGATCATCTATGCCTCCCAAGTCTTTAAAATGGATTGGATGCTGATGTCGATTGTGATTCTCTGTATCATTTCCATGGGACTGTACGGACTTATCGGTTTAGCCGAAAAATGGTACCAGAAGGGCTTATCCCAAAAGAACTGACGAAGTTATTTGGTTTCTGTCGGTCAAATGCCCACAGGTAATGTCCGTTTCATTCGGATATAGCGAGAACTTTTTAGTGGCACTAAACAGATGCCCGAAAAAACATAAGCAAACCGAAGTATCAGAAACTCGACACATTCGTGTCTCAAACAGTCTGATACTTCGGTTATGTTTTTTCGGACATCTGTAAGTGCCACACAAAAGATTCTCGAAAATATCCGAATGAAACGGACATTACCTGCGGGCATTTGACCGACAGAATTGGCCCCGTATACTATTTACAAGTCACACCCTGCATAAATTCCGCCTCTTCCTGCTCCATCTCTGAAGTAAAAGTAGACATAAAGAGAATCATATACTTACCGTCTTTTTTCATGTAGTATTTCTGATATACCCCTTTTACGTCACATTTGACTGTCGTATACTCCGTTCCGTTAATCGTCTCACTTGTGACACCGTCTGTTTTGTATCCCATCGCTTCCATGTCCTCCATGTCTGCCACAAGTTTCTCTGCATATTCTTTCTCGGTTTTCGCTCCGTTTCCTGACTTTTCCAAATCCTCATAAGCTGTCAAAACATTAGACTGTCCGTCGGAAAGCAGTACCACACAATCATATAAGATACCGTCCATTGTATCAAGCATTGTGTCTGCATCGTATACGCCGTTCTCATCTAAAATATCCGTGTCTGCCCCAAGCATATTGATCACCTGCTCGTCACTGCAAAACTCTGCGTTCTCCGGCAAAGAAAAAGATACTCCGAATCCGCTGTTTTTGTACTCTCTGTCCTCTGTCGTTCCTCTCTTTAAGGTAACTGCCTTTGTTGTCTCCTCTTTTGTCTTTTTTGTACCGTTTGTGGTATCATCCGTAGTTGTTCCGCAGCCGGCAACCAATGCCCCCACCATCGTCAACATACAACATACTGCCAAAATTCTTTTCTTCATATCGCTTCTCCTTTATCTTATAAAAGTTGTTAAGACTATCCTACCACTTGTTTTTGTCCTGTCACAGCTACAATCTGATGACTTTGACAAAATCTTTCTGTATCTCTTTTTCATGCGGTAAACAAACCGAGAGAAAACCATCCTCGATCTCATAGATCCAAAAGGATTCCCGCTTGTTGGAACGCACCTCATAGCCGTGTTCTTTTTTATCAATCACAAAATTGATTTCCGAAAAGGGTACGCTCATTCCCTCTCCCGTCATTTTGACATAGCTTTCTTTCAATGTCCAGTACTTCAAAAACTCCCTCTGCGGCAGATCCGATTCCATGATTGTCCGGTATTCCTGTGCCGTGCAGCTTCTTCGCATTGCCGCCTCCGATACTTTTCTTGAAAATTCCATGTCCACGCCGACCTCACAGCTTGCACACGCCACCGCAACGAACTCCTTTGTATGGCTGAGATTAAAGTATCCGCATGCCTCCTGTGTTTGCCCGAAATCATAATAAGGTTTCCCAAAAGATTCCCGTCTGAGTGCCTGTTCCGAAAACCTCACGCCAAAGCTCTGAAAAAACGCCTGCTCTAAGACCTCCGTTCTCAGCTCTTTTATGCTTTGTGTACTTTCCCTTTTTTTGTAATAAACTTCACAAAAATCCCGATCCGTCATCCTGCTCTTCTCTTTCTGCCTTTGTTATTTCCCATTATAACAGGCATTTTTACAAATCGCAAAATTTTGAAAAAAAGATTGAATTTTTCTGCGTTTCTATATATAATATCATAGTACGATTTTTGTATGTGCTGGGATGGCTCAGTTGGTAGAGCAGCTGATTCGTAATCAGCAGGTCGTGGGTTCGAGTCCCATTCTCAGCTTAAAAAACTGTCGTAAAATGATTTACGACAGTTTTTTTGTTGCTCTTATACTTCCTTTGCCTCAAAGCCAAGATCATCGAGCAGTTCAATCACTTTTTCTGCCTCGCAATCTGCCTTTACGGTTTTGGTATCCAGATCAATCTCATGTGCAATGTTCTCCTGTGCGAGTGCCTTATCGATACGCTCCACACATCCCATGCAGTGAATATCTTCTGATTTTACGGTAACCATTTGATTCCCTCCTTATTTCATTAATTTTTGTATCGTATCACACAATTCCTCCACAGCACCCTCTTTTTCATTACGAATATCGGTTGCTACGCAGGTTGCGATATGATTTCTTAATAATGTTTTGTTAAATGAATTTAATGCGGACTGTATCGCTGAAACCTGTGTTAAAATATCTACACAGTAACGGTTTTCTTCTACCATTCCACGTACACCGCGTACCTGTCCCTCAATACGGTTCAGCCGGTGGATCAAATCCTTGTATTCCTCTTCATCCCTGACTTTTTTTCTGCTACATTCACATTCTTTTGCCATAGCCTTCTCCTATCTTTTTTCTCCTTATTCTAAACGCAGTCTGCGGAGTCTGAGTGCATTGCAGACTACAAACACGGAACTCAACGACATCGCCAGTCCTCCGAGCATCGGGCTTAACAGCATCCCGTTGACCGCATAAAGGACACCCGCCGCAACCGGGATTCCAAGCGTGTTGTAGAAAAACGCCCAGAAAAGATTTTCTTTGATATTGCGGATTGTTCCTTTGCTCAACGCAAACGCTTTCGAAACATCCGCAAGATCCGATTTCATCAAAACAACGTCACTGGAATCCACCGCTATGTCACTTCCGTCTCCGATGGAGATTCCCACATCCGCCTGCATAAGCGCCGGAGCATCATTGACACCGTCTCCGACCATAACAACACGTTTTCCCTGCTTTTGCAGTTTTTCCACTTCTCCTGCTTTATCCTGCGGAAATACCTCGGCGATCACTTCATCCACTCCCACGCTTTGTCCGATATATTCCGCGGTAAGACGGTTGTCTCCCGTCAGCATATAGACACGGAGTCCGTGTTTTTTCAATTTTTTGATTGCCTCTTTGCTGCTCTCTTTTACCGTATCTGCCACGCAGATGACACCGGATAATTTTCCTTCGATTACCACAAACATCGGAGTTCTTCCTTTTTTGGCTTCTGCCCCCACCTGTTCGCGGATCTCCTCAACGGAAATCTTACATTCCTCCATAAATGCCGCATTTCCGATCTGAACTTCTCTGCCCTCGTATTTTGCACGGACACCTTTTCCGCTGACGGCAAGAAAATCGTTTACCTTATCCGGGTAGATCCTGCCTGCTTTCTCTCCGTATTCCGCAATTGCCTGTCCCAGAGGATGTTCGGAAAAATGCTCCACCGATGCCGCAATCTCCATTAATTTTTCCTTGCTCTCATACATTTCCATGACCGATACGACCGTCGGCTTTCCCTCTGTGATTGTTCCTGTCTTATCCAGAAGTACCACATCAATCGACCGAAGATGTTCTAATGCCTCACCGCTCCGGAACAAAATTCCGTGTTTTGCTCCAAGTCCCGTACCGACCATAATTGCTGTCGGCGTTGCCAGTCCCAATGCACACGGGCAGGCGATGACCAGTACCGACACAAAGATATTTAACACAAACGCAAAATCTTTTCCCAACAAGAACCAGATGACGGCTGCCAGAAGGGCAATTCCCATCACGGCAGGCACGAAATACCCTGCCACCGTATCTGCCAGCTTTGAAATCGGCGCTTTTTTACCCTGTGCCTCCTCCATCATGGCTACAATCTTAGAAAGCGTAGTATCCTTGACCTCATGCGTCACTTCGATTTTCATCGTTCCGTTGTAATTGATACTTCCACCGATCACCTTGCTGCCGCATTCTTTTTCTACCGGAATGCTCTCTCCCGTCATCATAGACTCGTCCACGGCACTTGCACCCTCTGTCACGATACCGTCTATCGGAATCTTTGCTCCCGGTTTGATCAAAAGAATGTCTCCAATCGCGAGTTCTTCTGTCGGAACTTCCGTAATCTTATCTCCTCTGACCAGCAACGCCATATCCGGAGCGAGTTCGATCAGCTTTTGAATCGCATCTTTGGTCTTTTTCTTGCTGTTGCTCTCTAAGAATTTTCCCAGCATGACCAGTGTCACGACAATTGCCGCCGATTCATAATACAGGTGATGTACATGAGCACTGTCTTTTCCTATTAAAACCGTCATGACAAGACTGTACAAAAATGCACTTCCCGTTCCGATTGCCACAAGCGAATCCATATTCGGATGTCCGCGAAACAATGTCTTAAATCCTGTCGTGTAAAAACTTCTTCCGCAGATCAGCACCCCTACCGTCAGAATCAACTGTGCCACCGCAAAATTCATCGGACTTTTATGCATATCCAAAAATGCGGGCAACGGTAACGGAAACGGCAGCATATGTCCCATAGACAGATACAGCAACGGTATCGAAAAACAAATTGCCGTAATCAGCCGCACTTTCTTTTTGTGGTGTTCCTGTGTCTCCTCATCCCGCAGCTTTTCCCGGCTCAATGTCTCAAGCTCTCTCGCCTCAAAACCTGCCTTCTGGATCTTCAGCTTAATGTCGGACAGCTTTACCATATCCGTATCATAGATGATGTGTGCCTGATTGGTCGCAAGATTGACCTCACAGACCTTTACACCCTCCAGCTTTCTGGTAACACGTTCCACCGAGGCGGAACAAGCCGCACATGACATTCCCAATATGTTCAGTGTGATTTCTTTTTCCATGTTTCTTCACTCCTTTATATACCCCCTATGGGTATCTTTGCTCATTATAAATCTTAGTATCTATTTTGTCAAATCTCTGCCATCCTATACGCAAAAATCCGTTCCAAAAGCCTTCCTCCACAAATTTTATCCCGATAGTAAAACTTCCCATCCAAGACATCTTGACATTTCTGATATTTGCTATATAATAAATTCAGTTTGTTTATTATTATTAAACATTCAATTTACAATTAGCTTTATTTAGAGGTGTGATATGGACATCGGAAATCGCATGAAGGAGCTGCGTGTTCACTATGGTCTGACGCAGCAGGAGCTTGCAGACCGCTCGGAGCTTTCCAAGGGTTTTATCTCCCAGTTAGAACGCAATCTGACCTCTCCTTCTATCGGAACTCTGCTTGATATTATCCAGTGTCTCGGCACTACGCCCGCTGAATTTTTTGCAGATGATGAACCGGAACAGATTATTTTTAAAAAAGAAGATTATTTTACAAAAATAGATGAGGACACCCGTGCGACGATCGAATGGGTGGTTCCGAACGCACAAAAGAATTTCATGGAACCCGTGCGCATTACGCTTGCCCCCGGTGGAAGAACCATGGAATTAAAGCCGAGCGAAGCGGAAGAGTTCGGCTATGTATTAAAGGGGAGTATCCGCATTGTCTACGGCACAAAAAATTATATTGCCAAAGCAGGCGAATCCTTTTATTTCAAGGGATTGAAACGACATCACATTGAGGCTTGCGGAGCAAAAGAAGCCGTGTTTATCTGGGTTTCCAATCCGCCGAGTTTTTAGGAGGCACACATGAGCAAAGACTTTATCAAATTAGATCACATTACAAAATCGTTCGACGGACAGGTCATTTTAGATGACTTATGTCTGAATATCAAAGAAAATGAATTTATGACACTGCTCGGTCCCTCCGGCTGCGGAAAGACCACCACGCTTCGTCTGCTTGGCGGTTTTGAAACGCCCGATACCGGAAAAATCTATTTTGACGGGGAGGACATCACCGCTCTTGCCCCGAATGAGAGAAAACTCAATACGGTATTTCAAAAATACGCTCTGTTCCCTCATATGAGCATTGCGGATAATATTGCTTTCGGATTAAAAATCAGCAAAAAAAGCAAAGCATACATTGACGATAAAATCAAATATGCCTTAAAACTTGTGAATTTAGACGGCTTTGAGCACCGCTCCGTGGATTCTCTCAGTGGCGGTCAGCAGCAGCGTATTGCCATCGCAAGAGCCATTGTCAACGAGCCGAAAGTACTGTTACTGGATGAGCCTCTGGGTGCATTGGATTTAAAACTGCGTCAGGATATGCAATACGAACTGATCCGTTTAAAAAATGAGCTTGGCATTACGTTTCTCTATGTCACCCACGATCAGGAGGAGGCTCTTACCATGTCGGACTCCATTGTGGTCATGAACCAGGGATACATTCAGCAGATCGGTACACCGGAAGATATTTACAACGAACCGGTCAATGCCTTTGTTGCAGACTTTATCGGAGAGAGCAACATCATTGACGGAACGATGTTAGAGGACCGTCTGGTGGAGATTCTCGGTGTCAGATTCCCTTGTGTGGACGAGGGCTTCGGCAAAAACACTCCGGTGGATGTGGTGATACGTCCCGAGGATGTGGAATTGACAGAGCCGCAGGACGGTATTTTACAGGGTGTGGTCACTTCGATTATCTTTAAAGGTGTCCACTATGAGATCGAGGTTGAGGCAAACGGCTTTGAATGGCTGGTACACACGACAAAACTGCATGAGGTCGGTTCTCATGTCGGTATCCGTGTCATACCGTTTAATATCCAGATTATGAACAAACCGGAATCCAGTGACGAGGAGGCAGCGGAAATCGATGTTTAAAAAAAGCAAACTTCTCGCCACTCCTTACATTGTATGGATTATAGGCTTTATTCTGCTCCCGGTGCTGATGATACTCTATTACGCATTCACCGACGCCTCCGGAGCATTTACGGTTGCAAATATTACCGCCATCGCAGAACCGATTCATTTTCAGTCTCTGCTTCTGGCTTTAAAATTAGGACTGATCTCCACTTTGGTATGTCTGATACTCTCCTACCCTCTCGCTATGATTTTGAACGGATTGCATATTCAAAAACACAGCTTTGTAGTATTTATCTTCGTACTTCCGATGTGGATGAATTTTATGCTGCGTATTCTGGCATGGCAGATGTTGTTATCCAATAACGGCATTTTAAATTCCGTTCTGCAGGCAATGGGATTTTCGGGCTTTAACCTGATGAACACACCGACTGCGGTTGTTTTTGGTATGGTCTATGATTATCTGCCCTTTATGCTTTTGCCGATATACAACTCGCTTGTCCGTATCCGAAAAGACATCATCGAGGCTGCAAGAGACTTGGGTGCAAACAGCGTTACCGTATTTTTTAAGATTATCTTTCCTATGACACTCTCCGGTGTCATCAGCGGAATTGTCATGGTATTCGTTCCGGCACTGACCTCTTTTGTCATCTCGGATCTGCTCGGCGGCGGCAAGGTACTTTTGATCGGCAACGTCATTGAACAATCCTTCATGCAGGGTATGGACTGGCATTTAGGCTCCGGCCTTTCCCTTGTGCTTATGATTTTTGTCCTTGTCTCAATGGCATTTATGAATACAAAAGGAAAAGATGGGGAGGGAACTGCGGTATGGTAAAAAAAGGACTTGAACGCATTTATTTAATTTTGATTTTTCTTTTCCTCTACCTTCCGATCGGGGTTTTGATCGTATTGTCTTTCAATAATTCAAAATCCCGCGTAAAATGGGGAGGATTTACGCTTGACTGGTATCGGCGGCTGTTTCAAAGCCGTACCATCATGGACGCTTTTTACAATACGGTTACGATTATGCTCGCCGCCTCTGTGATTGCGACCATCTTAGGTACGCTTGCGGCACTCGGCATTTACGCGATGAAGAAACGACAGAAAGCCATTATGCTCGGAGCGACAAATATTCCTCTGCTCAACGCGGACATTGTCACGGGTATCTCTTTGATGCTTTTACTGATCCGCTTTACAAGGCTTGGGTTTTCCACCGTTTTAATTGCACATATCACGTTCAATATTCCGTATGTGATTTTAAATGTGCTTCCAAAATTAAACGCACTCAGTCCGAACACTTACGAAGCCGCTCTGGATTTAGGTGCTACCCCGCTCTACGCGTTTCGCAAAATCATCTGGTCCGATATCAAAGGCGGTGTCTTTTCCGGCTTTCTGATGGCGGTGACGATGTCATTGGATGATTTTTCGATTACTTACTTTACAAAGGGAGCCGGCGTAAACACGCTCTCTACAATGATATACACAGAAATGAAAAAAGGTATCAAACCGGAAATGTACGCTTTATCAACGATTTTGTTCCTTATTGCACTCATACTATTGCTTTTGATGAACTATCGTTCCGCAAAAAAGAATCCGGTCACTGCACCACAGATATAAAGGAGGATACTATGAAAAAAAGAATTTGTCTGCTCTTGCTCGGTGTGGCAGCAGCACTCACACTCACCGCTTGCGGTTCTTCAAGCGACAAGGAAACCTTAACCGTTTTAAACTACGGAAAATATTTTGATCCTGAGGCTCTTGAAATGTTTGAGAAGGAAACCGGAATCAAAGTCAGCTACGAGGAATATGTCAATCCCGAAGAAATGTATACAAAGTACAAAGCCGGCGGCATTGATTATGATTTGATCTGCACCTCCGATTATATGGTAGAGCGTCTTATCAACGAAGGAGAAGCCCTTCCTATGGATTACTCCAAAATTCCGCTTTCCGAAAATCTGGATCCTTCTTATCTGGAATTTTCCAAAGCATTTGATCCGGAAAACAAATATTCCATGCCGTATTTCTTTGGTACCGTCGGCATTCTCTACAACACCAAAATGGTAGATTCCTCCGAGGTGGAAACCTGGAATGTGTTGTGGGATAAAAAATACAAGGACCAGATCATCATGGCAAACAGTGTCAGAGATTCCTTCCTTGTTCCTTTAAAATTAAAAGGCTACTCCTCGAATTCTGTCGATGAAAAAGAGTTAAACGAAGCTCTTGATTTGCTGATCGAACAAAAACCGCTCGTCTACTCTTATCTGGTGGATGAGTGTGGAGATGAAATGATTGCGGAGAATGCGGCAATGGCTTTGGTTTACTCCGGCGAAGCTGCCTATGCGGAAAGTGAAAACTCCGATCTGGCATTTTCTGTTCCGAAAGAAGGCTCAAATATGTGGATTGACTCATGGCTGATCCCAAAAACCTGTAAAAATCAGGAGAATGCAGAAAAATTCTTGGATTTCTTATGCCGTGAAGATATTGCGATGATGAATTTTGAATATGTGTACTATGCGACACCGAACAAAGCCGTTTACGACAGCTTAGATGCCAAAACACAGAACGACAAAACCATCTTTCCTGACAAAGAGACTTTGAACAACTGTGAGATTTACCGTTGTCTGGATGACAAATCCATCACATTGTACAATAACCTCTGGAAAGAATTAAAAGCAAAATAGTGCTTGCTTTTTCCAAAAAAACATGATACATTAAATCCACGCAAGATTTTGCGTGGATTTTCTTATCGTACATTCGTACAAAATACCCCATGACAATTAT
>CAKRJK010000031.1 GCA_934351705.1 uncultured Lachnospiraceae bacterium | reverse complement strand
GGATTTAAAGCACGTCCCAAAACAGATTCCGCTTCGTGAATCGGACGGTGTGTTTGACGCATCGGTGGCGGCGTATCTGCTGAATCCGCTCAAAAATGAATATCCGTATGAAGATTTGGCAAAAGACTATGCCAATCTGCTCCTGCCATCCAAAACAGACCTGCTCGGGAAAATGTCATTGGAAGAGGCACAAAACGAGAAACCGGAAGAATTTTTAAAATATATCTGCTATGAAGCCTATGTACCGTTTTGTACAGCGGACACATTACAAGAGGAGTTAGAAAAGACCGGAATGAAACAGCTCTATGATGAGGTGGAACTGCCGCTTGTATACACGCTTGCAGATATGGAAAAAGAGGGCATTCTTGTCAATGGCGAAGAACTGAAAAAATACGGAGAACAGCTTGCTGCGCAGATAGAGATTCTGGAAAAAGAAATCTATGAGGGAGCGGGGGAAGTCTTTAACATCAACTCCCCGAAACAGCTCGGAACGATTTTGTTTGAAAAATTGCAGATGCCGTATGGAAAGAAAACAAAGACGGGATATTCCACAGCGGCGGATGTGTTGGAAAAACTTGCCGCAGAATATCCGCTGGTGTCTAAAATCTTAGAGTACCGCCAGCTCACAAAATTAAAATCCACCTATGCGGACGGACTGGCAAACTACATCGAAGAGGACGGACGGATTCACACCAACTTCCAGCAGACGGTTACTGCGACAGGTCGTCTGAGCAGTACAGAGCCGAATCTTCAAAATATTCCGATCCGCATGGAACTCGGAAGACTGATTCGTAAAGTGTTCCATCCAAAAGAGGGATGTGTGTTTGTCGATGCGGACTACTCCCAGATCGAGCTTCGTATTCTGGCACATATGTCCAATGACGAGAACCTGATCCATGCTTACCGTGAAGCACAGGATATTCACCGCATGACGGCGTCGCAGGTATTTCATACACCGTTTGATGAGGTGACGGATTTACAGAGAAGAAACGCAAAGGCGGTCAACTTCGGAATCGTGTACGGAATCAGTTCTTTTGGATTGAGCCAGGATTTGAGTATCAGCAAAAAAGAGGCGGGAGAATATATCGAGCGTTATTTTGAGACGTATCCGAAAATCAAGGCATATCTGGACGCGCAGGTAGAGGGAGCAAAGAAGAACGGTTATACGACGACAATGTTTGGCAGAAGACGTCCGATACCGGAGATTGCGTCATCCAACTTTATGCAGCGTTCCTTTGGGGAGAGAATCGCAATGAATTCACCGATACAGGGAACGGCGGCGGATATTATCAAAATAGCAATGAACCGTGTACATCGGAGACTGCAGGCGGAGGGACTTTCGTCAAAATTGATATTGCAGGTGCATGATGAGCTGTTGATAGAAACTGCAAAAGATGAAATTGAAAAAGTAAACAGGATTTTAGAAGAAGAGATGAAAGGTGCCGCTCATCTTGCAGTAGAGCTGGAGATAGACAGCCATGCAGGTGAGAACTGGTATGAGGCAAAATAATGAAGTTTATCGGGATTACAGGCGGTGTCGGAGCGGGAAAGTCAGAAATCTTAGGCTATCTTGCGTCGCATTACAATGCAAAAGTCATGCTGGCGGATGAAATTGCACATGATTTGATGACACCGGGAACAGCATGTTATGATATAATAAAAAAAGAGTTTGAAGCAGAAGAGATTTTTTTGCCGGACGGCATGATTGACAGACCGAAAATGGCAGCGGTGATTTTCGGGGATGCCAAAAAGCGGGAGCGTATGAATGCGATTGTTCATCCGGCAGTCAAAGAATATATTTTGGAAACCTATCACAGAGAACAGCAGGCAGGAGAGCTTGAGTATCTGATTTTGGAGGCGGCTCTTTTGATTGAGGAGCATTATGATGAAATCTGTGATGAGTTATGGTATATTTATACTAGTGAGGAAAATCGCAGAAAGCGTCTGAAAGAAAACCGGGGCTATTCAGACAAAAAGATCAATACGATTTTTCAGAGTCAGCTTACGGAGGAGGTCTATCGCAGACATTGCAAGGTTGTGATAGATAATAACCACACACCGGAGGATGCTTTTTTACAGATTAGAACATATTTGGATGAGGAGAAGTAGAATGGAATCATTGGTATTTGGATTGGATATCGGAACCAGAAATGTAGTCGGAACGGTCGGATACAAAGAGGGAAATGAATTCATCGTTGTAGCACAATATATCAAAGAGCATGAGACGCGTTCCATGTTAGACGGTCAGATTCATGACATCGGACGTGTGGGGGCTACGATTGAGGCGGTCAAAAATGAATTGGAACAGCAGATTGAGCAGCCGTTGCACGATGTCTGCATTGCAGCCGCAGGTCGTGTGTTAAAGACAGTGACCACAACCGTAGAGTACGAATACGAAGAAGAGACCGTTGTTACCAAAGAGGATATACATACTCTGGATTTATTGGGAATCGAGCAGGCGTCCAATATCTTAAAAGAACAGAATGACACGAAATTCAAATTTTACTGCGTGGGATATTCTGTGGTCAAATACCGTTTGAATGATGACATTTTTTCCAATCTTGAGGGGCATAAGGCTGAGAAGATTGCAGAGGACATTATCGTTACCTTCCTTCCGGAAGACGTAGTCGACGGTTTGTATTCTGCGTGTGCAAGGGCAGGTTTAGAGGTCGCAAACATGACCTTAGAGCCGATTGCCGCAATCAATGTGGCAATACCGGAGACATTCCGGATGTTGAATATCGCATTGGTGGATGTCGGCGCGGGAACCTCCGATATTTCAATCACGAGAGACGGAAGTATCATTGCCTACGGTATGATCCCGCAGGCGGGTGACGAGATTACCGAGAAGCTGGTACAGCACTATCTGGTGGATTTTAAGACAGCAGAGCATATCAAACGGGCATCCGGAACCGAAAAAGAGATCGAATACAAAGATATTATGAGTATTTCCCATACCATTCCGGCGAGTGAAGTGTGGGAGTTGACAGAGGAATTAGTAGATAAGATTACAACGTCCGTTGCAGATAAGATTAAAGAGTTAAACGGAAATAAATCCGTCAGTGCTACTTTTATTGTCGGCGGCGGCGGTAAGATACACGGATTTGAAGAAAAGCTGGCGGATAAGCTGGAGCTGCCGCATGAGCGTGTGGCACTTCGCGGAGAGGAAGTGTTACAGGAGGTTCATTTTGAGCAGGAGGACATCAAAAAAGATCCGCTTTTGGTTACGCCGATCGGTATCTGTTTAAATTATTATGACCAGAAGAATAATTTTATTTTAGTACATTTTAACGGAGAGCGTATCAAATTATATGACAACAATAAACTGACGATTGTGGATGCGGCAATGCAGGCGGGATTCCCGAATGACCAGCTTTTCCCGAGAAGAGGAAAAGAGATCAACTACACCATCAACGGAAAGCAGAAGATTGCAAGAGGCCAGAGCGGAGAGTCGGCAGTCGTTCTGATGAACGGAAAAGAAGTCAGCATCAATACACCGCTGGAGCCAAACTGTGAGATCGTGATCGAACCGTCCACAGTCGGAGAGGCAGCAGTCTATACCGTGGAGCAGTTGGAGGAATACACAGACGCAACGATCGAATTTATCGTCAATCAGAAAACAGTGGTCTGCCCGCGTTTTGTGGAAGTCAACGGCGTGTTGGAGCCACCAAGCTATCGGATTCAGGAAGGCGATTTCATTGAGACGAGAAGCTATTATACGATTGGTCAGTTGATAGAATTTATGGATGTTGAGCTGGATATGGATCAGGAGATTCTGGTGAATAACCGCGATGCAGACTTAGCGACCTTAGTGTATGAGAATTTTGAGGTGGAGTGGACGGTTTTAGAGACCAGAACCCACATTGACGATCTGCAGGAAGAAGAGCAGACAAAACCGGAAAGAGATGCCAAAATCGCACCGACGATTGCCGAAAAACCAAGCAGCGGCGAACCGGCGGAGGACGATGCAAAAGAACAGGAGATAAGCATAGAGGTGATTGCCAACGGTGAGAAGGTCACTTTGAGCGGCAAAAAAGAATATGTTTATGTTGACATTTTCAACTATATCGATTTTAATTTAAATGATGCCAGAGGTCGTACGATCATGACCTTGTTAAACGGAGAAAATGCAGACTACACCGCAGTCTTAAAAGACGGTGACAAGATAGATATTTATTGGGAAGAGAGAAACTAATGGAAATATGCAGTATTGCAAGCGGAAGCAGCGGAAATTGTATCTGCGCCGGAACCGAGACCTGTCATCTGATGATTGATGCGGGAATCAGCGGAAAGCGGATTGAGAGCGGACTGAATTCCGTGGGATTGAAAACACAAGAGATGGAAGGCGTTTTAGTCACCCATGAACACTCAGATCACATCAGCGGTCTGGGTGTCATTGCGAGAAGATACGGTCTTCCGATTTACGGAACGCGAGGGACACTGGAGGCAATTCAGAATACACCGTCCGTCGGGAAGATCGATGCATCGCTGTTTCACGTTTTAGAGCCGGACGAGGATGTGCTGATCGGAGAGATTCTTGTTCATCCGATCCGTATTTCGCATGATGCGGCAGATCCGGTTGCTTATATTTTGAAAAACAAAAATCAAAAGATTGGAATTGTCACGGATTTGGGAATCTATGATGATTACATTATTGAGAACCTTCAGGGAATGGATATTCTTCTGTTGGAGGCGAACCATGATGTACATATGCTGGAGGTCGGGAGTTATCCGTATCCGCTAAAGAGAAGAATCTTAGGGGAGCGGGGGCATCTGTCCAACGAACTTTCCGGGCAGCTTTTGGGCGAACTGCTCCATGACGGAATGAAAAATGTAATTTTAGGGCATTTGAGCAAAGAAAACAATTATGCAGATCTCGCATACGAGACAGTCAGACAGGAAGTGACACTTGGGGATAATCCGTACAAAGGGAACGATTTCCCTATTTACGTGGCGTCAAGAAGTCAGACAATGCCGATGTTGAGCGTATAGCAGACTGTACAATGATAACTGAAAAATTTCTCAAATAAGAGGGAAGACAGAAAGGGTAAAAAATGGAAAACACAAAGAACAAAACAATTATTACCGTATTAGGAAAAGATACCGTTGGAATCATTGCAAAAGTATGTACCTATCTTGCAAATAACCGTGTGAATGTTATGGATATTTCACAGACGATCGTGCAGGATTTCTTTAACATGATGATGATTGTGGATTTGAGCGGAACACAGAAACCGTTTGCGGATATTTCAAGAGAGCTGGCACAGATCGGTGAGGAGATCGGCGTGGATATCAAATGCCAGCGTGAAGAAATTTTTGAGAAAATGCACAGAATCTAAGGAGATACGTCAATGATTAATATTTGGGAAGTAAATGAGACAAATAACATGATCGAGCATGAGAACTTAGATGTCAGAACGATTACGCTGGGAATCAGCCTGCTCGATTGTGTGGATAATGATTTAGAAGTACTATGCAAAAACATCTATGAGAAGATTACCACCGTGGCAAAAGATTTAGTCAAGGTGGGAAAAGAGATTGAGAACAAGTATTGTATTCCGATCGTCAATAAGAGAATTTCCATTACACCGATTTCGCTGGTGGGAGCAACCGCCTGTAAGACACCGCAGGATTATGTAAAGATCGCAAAGACTTTGGATGATGCGGCAAGAGTGGTCGGTGTGAATTTTATCGGAGGATATTCCGCACTTGTGTCTAAGGGAATGACAAAGAGCGATGAGCTTTTGATACGTTCCATCCCGCAGGCGTTGGCGGAGACAGAGTATATCTGCAGCTCCATCAATGTAGGTTCGACCAAGACGGGTATCAATATGGATGCCGTGAAATTAATGGGAGAGATTATTGTAGACACAGCGGAATATACAAAAGAAAACGATTCTCTGGGTTGTGCAAAACTGGTGGTTCTTTGTAATGCACCGGATGATAACCCATTTATGGCGGGAGCATTCCACGGAGTGACGGAGGCAGATGCGATCATCAATGTTGGCGTTTCCGGACCGGGAGTGGTCAAGACCGCACTAGAAAAAGTACGCGGAGAGAATTTTGAAGTACTTTGCGAGACAATCAAAAAGACTGCATTTAAGGTAACGCGTGTCGGACAACTGGTAGCACAGGAGGCTTCAAGAAAACTCGGAGTTCCGTTTGGAATTATTGATTTGTCTTTGGCACCGACACCGGCAGTCGGCGATTCCGTGGCAGAAATTTTGGAAGAGATCGGATTGGAGTATGCGGGAGCACCGGGAACGACGGCGGCACTTGCACTGCTCAATGACCAGGTGAAAAAAGGCGGTGTTATGGCGTCCTCTTATGTAGGAGGATTGAGCGGAGCATTTATTCCGGTCAGCGAGGATCAGGGAATGATCGATGCGGTTACTGCAAATGCGCTGACTTTAGAAAAATTAGAGGCGATGACCTGTGTCTGCTCCGTGGGATTGGATATGATTGCAATTCCGGGAGATACGAAGGCGACTACAATCGCAGGAATCATAGCAGATGAGATGGCGATCGGTATGGTCAACCAGAAAACAACGGCTGTCCGCATTATTCCGGTAATCGGAAAAGGTGTGGGTGAGACTGTGGAATTTGGCGGTTTGCTCGGATATGCACCGATTATGCCGGTAAATAAATACAGTTGTGACGCATTTGTAAATCGCGGAGGAAGAATCCCTGCACCGATCCACAGCTTCAAGAACTAAGAGGAACTTCATGGATACGCAGATAAGAGCAGTTATTTTTGATATGGACGGAACACTGATCGACACGGAAAAGTATTATGTGAATTTCGGGTATCAGGTCATCCGGGAGATGGGATATGAGCTTCCGATGGAAGAAGTGTTAAAGCTCAGAAGCCTGAACCGCAAGTTTGCAAAGCCGAGAATGCAGGGGCTTTTAGGAGAGGACTTTGACTTTGACGAGTTTCGGGCAAGGCGCAGAGAACTCGTGGAGGCGGCGGTACATGAGAATGGGATCGAAGCAAAGCCGTACGCAAAAGAGATTCTGGACTTTTTGCGGGAAAACGGAATCCGAAGAGCCGTGGCGACGGCAACCGATGCGGTAAGAGCGAAGAAGTACCTTTCACAAATCGGACTTGCCGAGAGATTTGATAAGATCATCAGTGTACACAATGTGCCAAACGGCAAACCAAAGCCGGACGTCTATCTGGAGGCGTGCAGACAGTTGGAGGAAAGACCGCAATGCTGCATGGCGGTGGAGGATTCGCCAAACGGTGTAATCTCAGCGTATGATGCAAGGCTGCGTGTTGTGATGGTGCCGGATGCAACACTGCCGGAGCCGGAGTTAGAACCGATGCTTTACGGTGTTGCGAAAGATCTGTGGGAGATTCAAAAGTTCTTATAAGAAAGACTAATAAGATTAAGTAAATAATTTAATGCTACTAATAAGGCTTCATTCGTTGAAATGAAGTCTTATTTTATGTTAGTATAAATTCAGAAAACAAACAGCTATTGCACAGCATAAAGGAGGATGCAATTCATGGAAATGAGATCAATCGAAAAAGAATTACAAAATAATTCTTATCCGGGACGTGGAATCATCATCGGAAAATCAGCAAACGGAAAATATGCGGTTACAGCTTATTTTATTATGGGCAGAAGTGAGAACAGCAGAAACCGTGTCTTTGTAACGGAGGGAGAAGGAATCCGCACACAGGCATTTGATCCGTCAAAATTAAGCGATCCGAGCCTGATCATCTATGCACCGGTGCGTGTGCTGGGAAACAAGACGATTGTGACAAACGGAGATCAGACAGATACCATCTATGAATTAATGGACAAACAGCAGACTTTTGAGCAGGCACTGAGAACCCGTGAGTTTGAGCCGGATGCTCCAAACTATACACCGAGAATTTCAGGTATTATGCATGTGGATAACGGCAAATACAATTATGCAATGTCTATCTTAAAAAGCAACAACGGCAATCCGGATGCGTGCAATCGCTATACATTCGCCTATGAGAATCCGGTAAACGGAGAAGGTCATTTCATCCATACCTATATGGGAGACGGTAATCCATTGCCGAGCTTTGAGGGAGAACCGGAGTTAATAGCAATCCCTGACGATATGGAGGCATTTACCGAGTCACTGTGGAACAGCTTGAACGAAGAAAACAAAGTTTCCTTGTTTGTGCGTTATATTGACATCGAAACAGGAACTTATGAATCAAAGATTGTAAATAAGAACAACTAACAGGAGAAGATCATGAAAGAATTAGAGTTAAAATACGGATGTAACCCAAATCAGAAACCGTCCAGAATCTATATGGAAGAAGGAGAACTGCCGATTAAGGTGTTAAACGGCAAACCGGGATATATCAATTTTTTGGATGCGTTTAACGGCTGGCAGCTGGTAAAAGAGTTAAAACAGGCAACAGGACTTCCTGCGGCAACATCTTTTAAACACGTATCTCCGGCAGGAGCAGCAGTCGGACTGCCGATGACCGATGTAGAAAAGAAAATCTACTGGGTGGATGATATCGACGAAGAGTTTACCCCGCTTGCAAACGCATATGCGAGAGCAAGAGGTGCAGACCGTATGTCCTCCTTTGGAGATTTTATTTCACTTTCCGATGTCTGTGATGTGGCAACCGCAAAAATTATCAAAAGAGAGGTTTCCGACGGAGTGATCGCACCGGGCTATGAGCCGGAGGCATTGGAGATATTAAAAGCAAAGAAAAACGGAAATTACAATGTCATTGAGATCGATCCGAATTATGTGCCGAAGGAAACAGAGAGAAAAGAAGTATTCGGAATCACATTTGAGCAGGGCAGAAATGAGTTGAAGATTGATGAGGAGTTTTTCTCAAATATCGTAACAGAAAACAAAGACCTTCCAAAGAGTGCAAAAATCGATCTGGCAATCTCCATGATCACCTTAAAATATACACAGTCCAATTCTGTTTGTTATGCAAAGGGTGGACAGGCAATCGGTATCGGAGCGGGACAGCAGTCACGTATCCACTGTACACGTCTGGCAGGACAAAAAGCGGATAATTGGTGGCTTCGCCAGTCTCCGCAGGTATTAGGTCTTGAATTTGTGGACGGAATCCGCAGAGCAGACCGCGACAATTCGATAGACCTTTATATCGGTGAGGATTACATGGACGTGCTTGCAGACGGTGCATGGGAAAAAATCTTCAAAGTAAAACCGGCAGTATTCACCGCGGAAGAAAAAAGAGCATGGTTGGATAAAATGAGCGATGTCGCTCTCGGCTCCGATGCATTCTTCCCATTTGGTGACAATATCGAGAGAGCACACAGAAGCGGTGTGAAATATGTGGCAGAACCGGGCGGTTCTATCCGTGATGACAATGTCATTGACACATGCAATAAGTATCATATGGTGATGGCGTTTACAGGAATTCGCCTTTTCCATCACTAGTTTTTGACACCTAAAACCCGCGTTTCACAAGGGTTTCACGGCTTTTCGCGATTTTTCGATGATTTTTTTCGGCATTTTGCACATTGTCTATCTCTCAAGTGAATGTTATATTACGCTCAAAGCATATCGTTTCTTGATTCTCATAGGCAAATGCCTGTCACAATGTTCTTATATTCTTCAGAAATCTATGCTTTTGGATTCACGTACGAACGTATTAACAAAAGCAGGAGATTTTGGAACAAGACTCTTGCAGACATAACATGAGGTGGTTACTGAGTGCATAGAGTGGGAAGGATAGACAGAGAGCGATACGGATGTATCGCAGAGAATATTGTAACAGATGAGGTCATTATTACGGATAATCAGCTTGTACATATCAAGCAGAGACACCCGGATGCTTATGATGATGTCCTAGAGATACTGGAGCAG
>CAKRJK010000030.1 GCA_934351705.1 uncultured Lachnospiraceae bacterium | reverse complement strand
TCTCGGCACTCGGCTCTGTGAATGGGAAATGATGCGGACGGAATTTTACTTTGGTATCCGTACCGAACAATTCTTTTGCAAATTCTTCCAATGTTCCTTTCAGATCGGAAAAAGTAATGTTTTTGTCGATTACCATTCCCTCTATCTGATGGAAGGACGGTGAATGTGTTGCATCGACTTCATCGGAGCGGAACACTCTTCCCGGTGCCAACATACGGATCGGCACTTTTCCCTGCTCCATTACACGCACCTGAACCGGTGATGTCTGTGTACGAAGTACGATGTCTTCATTAATGTAAAAGGTATCCTGCTCATCCTTTGCCGGATGGTTTGCCGGAATATTTAACGCTTCAAAGTTGTAGTAATCCTCCTCAACTTCCGGTCCCTCCAACACTTCGTATCCCATGCCGACAAAAATCCGCTCTACTTCTTCTAATACGATCGTGTTTGGATGACGGTGTCCTACTTTATTTGATTTTGCAGGAAGTGTTACGTCAATGACTTCTTTTTCCAAGCGTCTCTGCATCTCTGCCTGCTCTAATTTTGCTTTGGTCTCTTCTAATTTCTGCTCGATGGCTTCTCTTGTCTCATTGACAAGCTGTCCGACCATCGGACGGTCTTCCGGACTTACATCCTTCATTCCTTTTAATACCGCCGTCAGTTCTCCTTTTTTTCCTAAAATTGCAACGCGGACATCATTTAAAGAACCTAATTCTTTGGATTCTTCGATCTGACGCAGTGCGTCTTCTTTGATTTGTTTGAGTTTTTCTTTCATCTCTGTCTCCTTTTTTTACAAAATAAAAAAACTCCGTCCGAAAAGGACGAAGCTCATCTTCGTGGTACCACCTTTATTTTTGCCGCATTAAGGCAAACTCATCTTATGCGTAACGTGCACGAATCGTTCAAACTTACTCGGGCAACTGCCTGTTCAGTCTGACGGCTCCTGTGGGAAATTCATCTGTTGCCTTACTTTAAGAATGCTCTCAGCCGGTTACATTCTCTCTCTGTAAAAAGTACAATAGACTACTGACACATTCATAGCCTTTTCTTATAAACTGCGATTATTTTAACACATTCATATTGAAACTGCAAGAGGTGATTTATGTTTCTGATAAAACCGGGATACGGATTTCCGTGACGAATTTGTCTGTATTATCGGTGAGTCCGTAATCAATCATCGTGATTTCTCTGGAAAATCCCGTCACTTCCATCTTGTGTTTGTCAATATACTCCATCAACTTTTGATAGCGTTCTCCCGCCTCCCTATGGCTGCCGCAAAAACGCAATGGATTCTGTTTGATTTTCCTCCAAGCGGCGGATTGCGTACTCTAAATCAAGATTTGAGAGCTTTCGCGCATTTCTTAAGGTTTGGGAGAAAAATAAAACAAGCATTTTCCAATGTCTGAGCAACGCGAGTTTTGGAAAATGCTTGTTTGCCTTATTTTTCGGACAAGCCTTTAGAAATGCCAGTAAGTTCGATCACAATTTTCAAAGGACAGCACCATAACCGCCTACAACACCCTTTTCAACACCTTATACTTTCTCTCCGTAAACGGTGCATAACGAAGCGGCACATCCAAAAAATTCACATTCTCAACCACACCCTTTTCATGGCTGAATGTCTCAAAGCTGTACCTTCCGTGATAATGCCCCATTCCGCTCATTCCCACACCGCCAAACGGCAGTCTCGGATTAGAGATATGAAGAATCGCATCATTCACGCAGCCGCCTCCAAACGAAACCTCATGCAGCAGCTTGCAAACCACCTTTCGATTTTTTGAAAAAATATAACACGCAAGCGGCTTCGGACGTTGTTTTACCGTTGCGATCACACACTCCAAATCATCATATCCGATAACAGGAAGTAACGGACCGAAGATCTCTTCTTTCATGATTTCATGGGAAAACTCCGCACCCGGCAGAATCGCAGGTGCAATTTTTCTCTCTTTCTCATTGCATTGTCCGCCCATCACTTCGTTTTCTGTCTCTAAGAGATGTTTCAATCTTTCATAGTGATGATTGTTTACAATGCACGGGTAATCATCACGCTTCTCGGCATCCGCATATCTTTTTTGAATTTCTTTTTGTAAAAGGGCAAGAAACTCCTGTTTAACCGAATTTGCAATCAGTACATAATCAACCGCAATACAGGTCTGCCCCGCATTCAAGAATTTGCCCCACGCAATCCGTTTTGCCGCAAGAGAAAGATCTGCGGATTCATCAATAAAGCAGGGACTTTTTCCTCCCAGCTCCAGCGTGACGGGAATCAGCCTTTTTGCCGCCGTTTCCATGATGTGTTTTCCGACTGCCGGACTTCCCGTAAAGAAAATATGGTCGTAGTCCTGATCTGTCACCTCATCATAGTCCGACTCTTTTGCAAGACAGTACAGATACTTTTTTGGAAAAGTACGGTTGATCAGATAAGCTATCACTTCCGAAGTGTGCGGACTGGATTTGGAACATTTTAAGACTGCACAATTTCCTGCCGCCATTGCCCCGATCAACGGTGTGAGCGCAAGCATGACAGGATAATTCCACGGAGATAAAATGAGCACAACTCCGTACGGCTCCTGATAAATATAGTTTTTTGCCGGAAAAGTTCCGAGCGTTCCCCTGACGCGGACCGGCTTCGCCCAGCTTCTTAAGTGTCTGATCGCATCATCGATTTCCTGATAGACCAAAACCAACTCTGTCATGTACGCCTCTGCTTTGGATTTTCCCAAATCCCGGTACAACGCATTCAATAATGCATGCTCATTTTCTTTGACCGCGTTTTTTAATCGCTTTAACATCTGTATCCGAAATGTCACATTTTTTGTCTGATTGTGAGCAAAAAATTCTTTTTGCAGATTTACAATTTCTTGAACGGAATATTTCATCCTGCACCTCCTATGTAAAATCAAACAACGACAACTGGTTTGTCTCCGGCAGGTCTGCCAGCAGTCCCAGATCACTCATCAGATCAATGACTGTCTTTGACACCTTTGTTCTCTGCCGAAAATCATCCTTTGACAAAAATTTCCCTTGTTTTGCGGCATCCTCGATCGCCTCTGCCGCCTTATCTCCAAGACCTTCAATCGTACTGAAAGACGGCATTAATTTTCCGTCGATAATCTGAAAATGCTTTGCCTGTGCCACATAGACATCCAGCGGTAAAAACTCGAATCCCCTCGCATACATTTCCTGCACGATCCGCATATCCTTGTAGGTATCCTGCTCCTTTTTTGAAAGCGTGTCTTTGCGTCTCTCGTAATCTTTCATAAAGTAATTTAATTTTTCTTTTCCCTGACACATCAGCTCATAATTAAATGAGGTTGCACGGATACTGAAAAATGCCGCATAGTACGCAAGCGGATAAAACACCTTGCAGTACGCGATCCTCCAAGCCATCATAACATACGCCGCTGCATGTGCTTTCGGGAACATATACTTAATCAGTTCACAGGATTCAATATACCAGTCCGGTACATTGTGTGCCTTCATCTCCTCTATCCACTCGGGTTTTAACCCTTTTCCTTTTCTGACCGCCTCCATGATGGTAAAAGAAAGCTCACTCTCAAGTCCCATACCGATCAGATAAATCATAATATCATCTCGCGTACAGATTGCCGTAGAAATCGTCGCATCTCCGCTCGCGATAAATTTTTGTGCATTTCCCAACCATACATCCGTACCGTGTGACAACCCTGAAATTCGGATCAAATCCGAAAAGGACTGCGGTTTTGTGTCAATCAACATCTGAATAACAAAATCCGTTCCGAACTCAGGAATTCCCAGAGAACCAAGCGGACATCCGCTGATGTCCTCCGGCTCGATACCGAGTGCCTCGGTACTCTGGAACAAGGTCATAACCGTAGAATCGTCTAACGGAATCTTTTGTGCGTCGATTCCCGTCAAATCCTCCAGCATACGGATCATGGTCGGATCGTCGTGTCCGAGTATATCTAATTTTAATAAGTTATGGTCAATAGAATGGTAATCAAAATGTGTCGTGATAATATCCGTAGTCATATCATTTGCCGGATGTTGTATCGGCGTAAACGAATAGATTTCCTCACCGATCGGGAGTACAATAATTCCTCCCGGATGCTGTCCGGTTGTTCTTCGCACACCCACACATCCCTGCACAATACGGTCTATCTCACAATTCCGCTTATTGATTCCCCGCTCCTCGTAATAGTTCTTGATATATCCGAAAGCCGTCTTATCCGCCAAAGTACCGATCGTTCCCGCACGATATGTCTGACCGTATCCGAAAATAACCTCGCAGTAGGCATGAGCCTTACTCTGATATTCCCCCGAAAAATTCAAGTCGATATCCGGCTCTTTGTTTCCCTTGAATCCGAGGAATGTCTCAAACGGAATGTCAAATCCGTCCTTCACCAACGGCTCACCGCACTCCGGGCAAACTTTATCCGGCATATCACATCCCGATCTTCCTGCGTAGGCAAGCACCTCCTCTGAATCAAAATCACTGTAATGACAATGCTTGCAGTAATAATGAGGACGCAGCGGATTGACCTCGGTAATTCCCGCCATCGTTGCGACAAACGACGAACCTACCGAACCACGCGAACCTACCAGATAACCGTCCTCAACCGATTTCCAAACCAGCTTTTGCGCAATGATATACATTACGGCGTATCCGTTGGAAATAATCGAATTCAACTCTCTCTCCAGGCGTTCATATACGACCTCCGGCAGCTTGTCTCCGTACATCTCATGTGCCTTGTTATAACAGATGTCTCTTAACATCTGATCTGAATTTTCAATGACCGGCGGACATTTATCCGGTCTGACCGGCTCAATCCGCTCGCACATTGCGGCAATCTTATTTGGATTGGTAATGACCACTTCTTTTGCTTTTTCGCTGCCGAGGTACTCAAATTCCGCTAACATTTCCTCGGTTGTACGCAAATACAGCGGTGCCTGGTCATCGGCGTCTTTGAATCCTTTTCCCGCCATAATAATGCGGCGGTATATCTCATCCTGCGGATCTAAAAAGTGGACATCACAGGTTGCGACAACCGGCTTTTTAAATTCTTCTCCCAGCTTACAGATTTTTCGATTAATGTCCTGCAATTCTTCGACACTCTCGATCGCGGTTCTGTCACTTGCAATCATAAATAAGTTGTTTCCGATCGGCTGGATTTCCAGATAATCATAGAAATTCACCAGTCTCGCAATCTCTTCTTCGGATCTGCCGTTTAAAATTGCCTGATACAGCTCTCCCGCCTCACAGGCCGAGCCGATACAAAGCCCCTCTTTGTATTTCAAATACTCACTCTTTGGTATACGCGGTCTTTTCGCATAATAGGTCATATGTGAGTCCGATACAAGACGGTAAAGGTTGATGCGTCCTACCTCATTTTTTGCAAGGATGATCGCATGATGTGTCGGCAGTTTTTTGATTTTTTGCGCAGATGCCGCTCCCAGACGATTGACCTCGTCGAGGTTTGTAATATCCCGCTCCTTGAGCATTTCGATAAATTTCACAAAAATGTGTGCGGTACATTCCGCATCATCGACTGCACGGTGATGATTTTCCAGCGATACATTCAGTGCTTTTGCAACCGTGTCCAGCTTATATCGGTGAAGCTCCGGCAACAAGACCTGTGCCAATGCCACGGTATCTCCCACCGTATGCCGGCAAGGCAAGCCGAGGTCTTTGCAGTTTTTCCGAATAAAACTCATATCAAATTCTGCATTGTGCGCAATCATGACACAGCCTTCGCAAAACGCCATAAATCTCGGCAGAATCTCGTCAATGGTCTGTGCATCCAACACCATATCATCACGGATTCCCGTCAATTCTTCTATTTTATACGGAATCGGCACTTTCGGATTGACAAACTCCGAAAAACGGTCTGTAATCATGCCGTTTTCCACCTTGACTGCACCAATCTCTATGATTTTATTTGTATTCGGACTAAAGCCTGTGGTCTCCAGATCAAAGACAACATAGGCGTCATCTACGCTCTGATTTTTTGAATTGGTGATAATATCCTTTAAATCGTCGACCAGATAGGCTTCCACTCCGTAAATCACCTTAAAATCATCATCGGGGCTGACCGCATGGTTTGCATCGGGAAAAGCCTGCACATCTCCGTGATCTGTGATCGCGATTGCCTTGTGTCCCCACGATTTTGCTCTTTTGATAATATCCTTGACGTCCGAGACACCGTCCATATCACTCATCTTGGTATGACAGTGCAGTTCCACACGTTTCTCAATACTATGGTCTTCACGGCTGACCGTAAAATCGGGAATCGTCTTCATTCCCACAAGAAAAGAAAGCCCTATCTCATTGTCGAACTTGTCCATTGTGGTAACACCCTTGATTTTGATAAATGCCCCTTTATTCAGATGAGAAACCAGTTCCTCTCTCTGTTCGTTTTTGATAAAAATTTTGGCAGCAATCGAATCCGTAAAATCTGTGATCACCACTTTGACAATCGATTTTTCTCCGTTTTTCAGTTCACGCACATCCAGTGACATGATCTGTCCGCGTACTACGGTTTCCCCGACCTCTCCCTGAATACTCTCGATCGGTACTGCCTCCTCGTCAAAATCACGTCCGTAAAATACATCGGGATTGTCGGAGCGTTTGATACTGTACTCCCGCTTTTTGAAACTCTTTCCTTTTGTATTTGCTGCCCCCTGCACAGCGGATGATTTGTCCTTTGGATTCTGCTTTGTATGTTGATCCTGTCCGTTTTCTTTCGTTGCAGAAGCCGGCTGATCCTGTAAAGTGTCTGCCGCATCTTCTGCCAAAGGCATTAGACTGTCTGCATTCTCTTCGCTCGGATGTTTTTCCCCGATATGTGTTCTTTGAACGATTCCCTGCACCTCCATGTCAATCTGATGCTCGGCGTTCTTTCTGTATTTACTTTCCTTTGCCTCAACAAAATCCGTATCAATATGAACCGAAATTCCGCAGCGTTCACAGATAATGCGGTTCATCACATCGATCAGTTCATCCTGACTTTCCCTTGCAACAAAACTGTCCTCTAAGGTCAGAAGCATTTCTCCCTCTTTCGGATAACTGATCTTTGCCATACGAAAGACATTGTACAAAATCAACGAATAGGCTTTGATCTCATAAATCATGCTGTCTTTGTAGCTGTCCAGTAATGTTTCTGCCGTATATTGGGCAGACAGGGAGTAATGTTCGATAATTTTAATCTGCATCGGCTGATTCGGAAACAGTTGGTTTTTTAATTCTTCCTCTAAGCGGTGAATCTCCGTTTTTTGGATCAGACGGTTATTCTCCAGATAGATACGCAAAAAATCCCGATTACGATTAGAAGCCACCTTTGTCACAGTGGCTTCGGATAACAGTCCTCTTATTTGATTGTCTAATTTTAAAGTAGGAAAAACCTCAAAAAAAGGATTTGCCATATTACTCACTCCAATTTAACAATTCTTCTCGCAATGCTTCTAACAATTCATCTTCCGGCAATTTTTTGATAATTTCGCCGTGCTTCATAAGCAGTCCCTCGCCGATTCCTCCGGCAATTCCGAGGTCTGCCTCTTTTACCTCGCCCGGACCGTTTACCACACAGCCCATGACCGCCACCTTTAAATCCAGCGGAATGTCTGCTACCATGTTCTCGACTTTATTGGCTAGACTGATCAGATCAATCTGTGTTCTGCCGCAGGTCGGGCAGGATACCACTTCAATTCCGCCTTTTCGCAGTCCGAGTGTTCTTAATATCAATTTTGCGGACTTAATCTCCTCTAACGGATCTCCTGTTAAAGATACCCGGATGGTATCTCCGATCCCCTGATGCAGAATCAATCCCAAACCGATTGACGATTTGATATTGCCGCTTGTCAAAGTTCCCGATTCCGTGATTCCCACATGAAGCGGATAATCGGTCTGTTCTGCAATCAGTTCATGTGCTCTCACGCACATCAATACGTCCGAAGATTTGATCGAGATTACCAGATTGTCGTACCCTAAGTCCTCAATAATATGAACCTTATCCAGCGCACTTTCCACCAAGCCCTCTGCGGTCACTCCGTGATATTTTTCCACCAGTTCTTTTTCTAAAGAACCGCTGTTGACTCCCACACGGATCGGAATGTTTTTTGCTTTTGCGGCTTCCACTACCGCGCGAATCCGCTCTTTGGAACCGATATTCCCCGGATTGATACGAATCTTATCTGCTCCGTTTTCGATTGCCGCGATTGCCAGTTTATAATCAAAATGAATATCCGCCACCAGCGGAATTGTAATCTGCTCTTTGATCGTTGACAGTGCCAATGCCGCCTCCATCGTCGGTACGGCACAGCGGATAATATCGCATCCCGCCGTCGTCAGACGTTGAATCTGCTCCACGGTTGCCTCTACATTCTCTGTCTTTGTATTTGTCATTGACTGAATCAAAATCGGATGATTTCCTCCGATGACCTTATCTCCTATCTGTACCTCTCTCGTCTGCATAGCTGCCTCCTGTACACTGTTTTTCTAAAAAAGTTTTCGTATATCGTTGAACATAATAACAACCATCAATCCCATCAGCAGGCAGATTCCCACAAAATGTACCATACCTTCTTTTTCTGGATCGATCTCTTTTCTTCTGATTGCCTCGATGATCAAAAATACCAGCCGTCCTCCGTCTAATGCCGGAAGCGGTAAAAGATTCATAACGCCCAGGTTTGCCGAAAGCATGATCAGCCAGTTCATCATGGAAATGAACACAGAAAATGTGCTGATTGCGGCACTTTCCTCGTAAGTATCGCTCACTCCTTTGACAATTCCGACCGGACCTGACAGCTCATTGATTCCAACCTGTCCCGTCACCAGCATTTTAAGACTTTCTACCGTGGTGTAAATCCAATAATTCATCTCGTAGACACTGTTTTTTAACGTGTCGATGACACTGCCCCGCTCTCTTGTCATATTTCCGTAGAATCCGAATAAATAGCGGTCACTCTCTTTGTCATATTGCGGTGTCAGCGTTGTCTCATGGGTTTTTCCGTCACGTTCGTATGTCACTTCAATCGACTCATCGTTATGGAAAAACGTATATACACTCACCTCACGATAAAAGTGAATATGCTTGTTGTTTAATTTGGTAATGGTGTCGCCTTCTCTAAGTCCCGCATTTTCCGCCGGATACCCTTCCATGACACCGGTCAGCACAGGTCTGTCGTATCCTACGCAGGCAACCACAATGATCGCTCCGACAAACGCCATGATAAAGTTGAACACCGGACCTGCCAGGACAACGGAAATCCTTGCCCATACGGATTTTGAGCGGAACGAATTGCTTGCCTTGCTGTCTCCGTCCTCCCCCTCCATCATGCAGGCACCGCCAAACGGAAGTAATTTGATTGAATACTTTGTCTCGCCTTTGGTAAAGCCCACGATGGTAGGTCCTAAACCGATGCAGAACTCATTGACACCGATTCCCGCTCTTTTTGCAAAAAGAAAATGTCCGAGTTCATGAAATAAAATGATAATACTAAAAATAATAATCGCTATAATAATTTTCAATGTTTCCACCTGCTCTCTATGAACTCATATGTCGCCTGCTCCGTCTCCAAAATCTGTGTGATATCAGGATTTTCCCGATAGGCAATTTGATTCATAGACTCTGAAATAATCTCTGTAATCTCCAAAAAGCGGATTTTTTTATCTAAAAACAAAGCTACCGCCTTTTCATTTGCCGCATTAAATACCGTCGGCATATTTCCTCCCCGCCGCATGGCACTCATTGCAAGGGAGAGTCCTTCAAATGTCTCCGTATCCGGTTTCTCAAAAGTCAGATTCGACAGTTCATAAAAATCCAACCGTTTTCCGCTGAGCGGTCTTCTGTTCGGATAATAGAGTGCATACTGGATCGGCAGTTTCATATCCGGTGTTCCGAGTTGTGCGATCACGGCACCGTCCTCGTATTCCACCATAGAGTGAATCACACTCTGCGG
>CAKRJK010000029.1 GCA_934351705.1 uncultured Lachnospiraceae bacterium | reverse complement strand
CTGTTTCTCGTAAGCTGTACCGTTCTGGTCATGGTATACCAGACGCTCAATGACACGGTCATTGACGATACTCTCCTCGATAATCTCCTCGCAATCCTCTACTTTTACCTTGATATATAAAAGTCCTTCCGGCTCAATACGAAGCAGCGGTCCCATTTCACAGAAACCGTGACATCCGCTCTTTTTGAGTCCGATGCTCTCGTCATGCGGTTCTTCCTCTAATACTAACGAGCATTTGATTCCACGCTCGTTTAAAATCTCCTGCATTCTCGCATAAATATTGAGAGAACCTCCCGCAACGCATCCTGTTCCGGCACAAATTAAAATCTGTTTTCTCTGTGTCTTTAAGGAAGCTGCATACTCTGCTCTTCTCTTTTCCAATTCCTGTCTTGTCTTAATCTTCATTTGCGGCCTCCTCTCTCAACTCTTTGATCAAGGCTTTGGCTTTGTCCGGAGTCATTGCCGGATGTACCACATCATTTACGGTACAGACCGGTGCAAGCCCGCACGCCCCCAGGCAGGATACCGTCTCAACCGTAAACAACATATCCTCCGTTGTCGGTTTTTCTTCCGTCACGCCCAACAAGCTGCGGATCTCCTGTAAAATTGCCGTTGAATTTCGCACATGACAGGCGGTTCCGTCACAAATCTTAATGACGTATCTGCCCTTTGGCTCCAATGAAAAATTCTCGTAAAAAGTTGCTACCCCATACACTTTTGCTTCGCTTAATCCCAACTCTTTTGCAATATAGCACAGCATTTCCTCCGGCAGATAGCGGTAGATCTTCTGAATATCCTGCATAATCGCGATCACCTGCGTCTTGTTGTACTCATGCTCTTTGAGTATCGCATCAAGCTGCTTTTTGTCTTCTTTTAACAAACCTTCTCCTCCTTTATATTTTTTCGAAATAGACAAATACCACAATCTGTCTATTATAAATAATTATACTATTGTTAAATTATTAACGCAACGAGCAAATACCTTGTTCTGTCTTATTTTTCCGGCAGTTTATAAACTTTTTATATTTTGCGAAACCCTTGTTTTTACTGGATTTTCACACCTTTTGTTAGCACTCATTCAAAAAGAGTGCTAATTTTCTATTGACATCTTATTTTTCCGATACTACAATGTTATTTAGTACAAAAAAAGAATGCAAAAAGGAGTGTTTCTATATGAGTAATAAACATGGAAGTCTTTCCATCAACAGTGACAATATTTTTCCAATCATCAAAAAATGGCTGTATTCCGACCACGATATTTTTTATCGTGAATTAATTTCAAACGGATGCGACGCGATCACCAAATTAAAGAAATTAGATCTGATGGGCGAATACACTTTGCCGGATGATTACGAGGCAAAGATCAGAGTCGTAGTAAACCCGGAGGAGAAAACATTACAGTTCATCGACAACGGTCTTGGTATGACGGCTGACGAGGTCGAGGAATACATTAACCAGATCGCATTTTCCGGTGCAACCGATTTCCTTGAAAAATACAAAGACAAAGCAAGCGAAGAACAGATTATCGGTCATTTCGGACTCGGTTTCTACTCCGCTTTCATGGTTGCCGACGAAGTACACATTGATTCCCTTTCTTACAAAGACGGTGCAACCACAGTTCACTGGGAATGCGACGGCGGAACCGAATTTGATATGAAAGACGGCGACAAGGACAGCATCGGTACCACCATTACTCTTTTCTTAAACGAAGATTGCTTAGAGTTTGCGAACGAATACCGTGCAAGAGAGATTATTGAAAAATACTGCTCTTTCATGCCGACTCCGATTTTCTTAGAAAAAGCAAATGCCGAAACAGAATACGAAACCATCCCGGCAGACGAGGTGACCGAGAAGGATACTGTCGTTGAGAACATTGTCGAGGAGGCAAAATACGAAGAAAAAGAAAACGAGGACGGAACAAAAGAGCAGGTAGAAGTTTCTCCCCGCACAGAAAAAGCAAAGATCGTAAAACGTCCGGTTCCGTTAAATGACACAAACCCGCTTTGGACAAAACATCCGAATGACTGCACCGAAGAAGAGTACCGTGATTTTTACCGCAAAGTATTCCAGGATTTCAAAGAACCGTTATTCTGGATTCATTTGAACATGGACTACCCGTTCAACTTAAAGGGTATTCTCTACTTCCCGAAAATTGCTTCGGAATATGAATCCATCGAGGGTACGATCAAGTTGTACAACAATCAGGTCTTTATCGCCGACAACATCAAAGAAGTCATTCCTGAATTTTTAATGTTGTTAAAAGGTGTTATCGACTGCCCGGATCTGCCTTTGAACGTATCCAGAAGTGCATTGCAAAATGACGGCTTTGTCCAGAAAATTTCTGATTACATCACAAAGAAAGTTGCCGACAAACTTTCCGGTATGTGCAAGACCGATAAAGAATCTTATGAAAAATACTGGGATGACATCAGCCCGTTTATCAAATTCGGCTGCTTAAAAGACGAGAAATTCTGCGATAAGATGAACGACTATATTCTCTTTAAGAATCTGAATGACGAGTACTTAACTCTCCCTGAAATCTTAAAGGAAAAAGAAGATGCGGCAGATACAGATACCGATTCCGAAAACGCTTCTGACGCCGCAGAGGAAAAGGACAACCGCGAGACCGTTTACTACGTTACGGATACCCAGCAGCAGAGCCAGTACATCCGTATGTTCAAAGAACAGGGCATGGACGCTGTCATCTTAGACCACAACATTGACTCCTCATTTATCACACAGTTAGAGTCAAGAAACGAACATTACCGTTTCCTCAGAATCGACGCCGATGTGACTGAGTCCTTAAAAGAGGATGTGTCCGAGGACGAATTAAAAGAGACAACAGACGTTCTGACCGAGGTATTCAAAAAAGCTCTCGGAAAAGAGAACTTAAATGTAGAGGTTACCAAATTAAAAGACGAGAACATTTCCTCTATGATCACGCTCTCCGAGGAGAGTCGCCGTATGCAGGATATGATGCGTGTCTATAAAATGTATGGCATGGACCCTGCAATGTTTGGCGGAAATGAAACTCTGGTGTTGAACGCAAACAACGCCCTTGTAAAATACATTTTTGAACATAAGGACTCCGAGCATGTTCCGATGTTCTGTAAACAGCTTTATGATCTGGCTTTAATCTCCAATCAGCCGTTATCTCCTGAGGGAATGGCAGCGTTTGTAGAACGGAGCAACAAAATCATGATGCTGCTTGCAAAATAGTTTTACCGCACTTCTTTCACTTTTTTGCATAGTTTATAGAAAAAGAATACAGAGCCGATTACTTCTGATAAATACAGTATGTAATCGGCTCTCCTTATATTGTCTATGTATCCTAATAATAACTATTTTCTTAATGACGCAGGGGCAAATCCTTTTGCGACAAATCTTTTTCACGATACGATGATGAACCAGAATTTTCGTACTGCACGCTGGACCGGGAACCACTTGCAATTAACCTTAATGTGCATTCCTCCAAACTCTGACATCGGACTGGAAATGCACGAGGATACCGATCAGTTTCTCTATGTTGCCGCCGGAAACGGTATGGCGGTTATGGGTGAACAGAAAAACCGGTTAAATTATCAGTGCCCTATCTTCGGCGGCTCGGGGATCTTTGTGCCTGCCGGAACCTGGCATAATATTATCAATACGGATTTTCAGCCGTTAAAGCTGTTTTCTGTCTATGCACCGCCTGCACATCCGAGAGGGGCTGTGGATGTGAGCAAGGAATCCGAGGAGATGAGGCAGTATTAAATATTTGGAATTGTTGCGGGAAGTCTTTTGTGACTGCGGACAGATGTCCGAATAAACGCAAGGAACCGCAGTAGCAGAAACTCTCGGCACTTACGTGCCGTAGAGAATCTGATACTGCGGTTGTGTTTTGTTTGGACTTCTAACTTTTCACACAGCAACTCACGAAAATGTAAAAAGATATGATATTCAAATTTATTTCTCTTTTTTCTTGGAAACCATGACTCCGCATACAATTCCTGCCATCAATATTATGGCAACCGTAATCCAGATAACAGGATTGATTGCTTTGCTTTCCTCTGATTGTTTCATATCTGCTTTATCTGATGCTTTTTGCGCATTTTTTACTTGTGTACTGTCAACAGTATCTTTGGTATCTTTCATAACGATTACATAGTCTGATGCATGACTAAATCTTAAGCTGACATCACCGTTTTCATCGATAACTCCTGCATCAACAAATACCATTTTTCCGTCACTGTCATACCAGTACAGATTGCCGTATTTATCTTTGTATTCTTTTCCGAGATTAAATTTTAATGTTGCAGAAAAGCCGAAATTTCCTTCATGCGTGAGTGAAATCTGTTTGGTCGGATTATTTCCTGCCAATTTGCTGACAGCTTTGTTTGGAATTGAATTTGCATTCAAATCAACCTCCAGATTAATACTTTGCAAATCGGATGCTTTGATTGAGCCGGCATCAATGGTCCAACTGTAACCTTCCATCTGTAACACAATATTCACACCGTTTTCTTTTGCGGCTTCCAGAATCTTCTTATCAATCACAGTCGCACTTCCCATTTCTACAGTGACACTTTCACCTTTGCCTGTTTCGGAAATGGTTGTGATGATATCCTGTACTTTCTCTGCGGCAAGTGTAGTCGGTTCTTTTACGGTTGCATTCGTAGTTGAAGCTGCTATTGCATTTGTGTGATTGCTATTTCTTGCACCTGTGGTATTGGTTATTGTACCGCTGTTTTGTTCCTTCTTAGAACTTTCTTGCGGTTGTGTTGCATCACCGGTGTTCGTCGTACTTTCTCCCTTTGTCGGAGCTTGATTTGTCGAATCATCCGGTTTTGGAGTGTTTGAGGTATCGGTTGGGACTGCATAGCCATAAAAATAAGCATTGCTGTTAATAACGTATGTCAATTTTGTAATCTCACCGTCTTCTTCTCCCTCAAGATCATAATACTTCCATTCCAATCCGGTGCATCCTTCCACCTCTGTTGGCAACGTAAATGTATCACCTTTTTTAACCACCTGATTTTTTTGATAAATCGACTCACCTTCACTGTCTTTTTTATCAACATAGATACTTACAATACAATTCTGATAAGTCGGTGTGATTCTTATTTGCTCGTATCCGTCTTCTATTAATGTTGTATCATCTTTAACAACTCGATACATCGAATCCCGCATTAAATATTTCCAGCCAGTAAATCCCAGTTGCTGATGATGTTGTACATTATCCAGTTGCCCTTGCAGTTTGCGTATAACGTCTCCATATGATGTTCCGTAATCTACGGCAACAGCTTTCGGACATGGCAAATCTTTATACATGTTATCATTTGCAAAATAACTTCCTTCGACTTCAACGATTGCCTTGTCATATTTCGCTTTCAACCAAAGTGAACGATGATATCCGTTATCATAATATGATTTTATTTCCCAATTTTGGAACTTTGCTATATTACATTCTCCTTTTGATTTCGGAAAATATTTTGACCGGACATCTTCCATGGTAGTATTTCGCGGCACGACAAGAGTTTCTGACACATTTGTATATTTATCATTTTGAAAACTATTAGCATAAACTTTAACAATATCCTTGTCATATCTTGCATAATAATTGATCGTATATGCAGCAGTAATACCCGGCTGGATAGTTCCCCTATCCAAAACACGACTATCCAATACATTCACATTGCTGCCATAACTTTCGGAATTATAGTTTCCTTTCATCCAGCCTTCAAATGCAAGATTTTCAAAAGAGCTTTTTCCATCCGGCAACTCCGTAATACCCAAACTTCTCAAAGTATCCTCCGATGTTACTCCTTCAAAAGATTTTTGATATACCGATGTCCAATTACCCTGATCGTCTACCTTATAAAAATTGATATTGACATTTGCTGTCGGTGTAACTACCGTTCCGTTTTTAGAGATTGTAATTGATGCTGCTTCTTGATTTATCGGTTCATTATAATTTACATCATCATACGAGTACGACACATTTTGGACATACCACTCACACGGATACATCGCATCACTGATTGTAGTGTGACCGATATATGTTTGACTTTGTTCCTCATAACCAAGGAAACAATATATATTATTAGGTGAAACCTCTTTTATAATTGACGATAAGTTGACACCAATATCCTGTAACTCTTTGATCGAATCCGTTGCCACAATATCTATTGTCTCTCCTGTTGTTAACTTTTGTCCATGCTGTTTGATTGTAATATTCAACGGTTGATAATTTTTATTTTCTATCAATATCTTCTTATTCTGAAAGCTATCATTTGCTACGTGGTTTCCTTCTATGTATATATACGAAATTTCCCACACTCCCGGTTTCATTCTGGGTGATATTGTAACTTCCTTTTCATACACTCCCTTTTGTTCATCATATGGTAACGATATATGCATTATATGAGAATTATTCCTTAAAGATACTGATGCCGTTGGTGCGGAAAAAGCATTCCCTGATGGTTTTTCTGACGGCTTAATGGTAATTGTTTCCTTATCTCCTACGCTCAAATACCTGCCTTCATTTTTCAATGTAATGCTTTCCATCTTTGTTGTATTGGAACCTTCCGAATCCCCTATGCCACTGACATTGCAACAATAATCTGTTCTGGAATAATACTTTTGTTCCATGTTACTACATACATCGATTACAGCCACTGAATTGATATACAAATAATCTTTGTCTCTATCTTCAGAAACTTTGTATTCACATTCATAATATCCTGTCTGGCTATTATAGGATGCCTCATGGCTGCTCACATACGCTATACCGTCTTTGTTGTCATATCTTCCTATATCAATCTTTACCTGTCGGATTTCACTCTCTGCATCATAAGCCTTAACCTTAATATGTATCGTATCTGATACGTTTACAGTCTGACCCTGTTCTTCTAAAATCACCTCTTCAATAACAGGTTTTGTTACATCATAATTGCCACTGGATACAGCATAACTTTCCACTTGAGTTGTTTCTGACTGCTGTGGATTCGTCGTTACCACTTCACTGTCTTCCTGTGTATAATATTCCGGCTGTTCTTTTTTCAGCTCTTCTTGTCCGACTGCTACATTCTGTTCTGATTGCTCTTGTTCTGTTGTTTCAGACTGAAGCTCTGTCTTTTGCTGCTGATCCTCTTCGGCACGGACCAGTGTCGGTGTATAGCTCATAGTAGCTACCATACAAAACAATAACAGCCATGCACAAACTTTTTTCCGCCTGTACCCTTTCTCTCTACTCTTTTTCATATCCATGTTCCTCCTACGTTAAAGCATCATAACATTTGTTACTTCTTCACCTGTCTGTTTTTAATAATTTTTAACTCCTGCTGCACTGTCAATAATCAGGACACACCCCGGCTGTACATTTTGCAGAATCCGTATCATATCGCTCTCCGGTACCGCAATACAACCCGCCGTAGACGAACCTGATTTGCAATGCAAAAAGATTGCCGATCCTCTCCCCGGTGTACATGCCGCATTGTAGTTAATTGCAAGCACATATCGGTACGGTGCTCCAATCCCTGCGATATGTTCTGCCGAACCCCAGTCACATCCTACTGAATTGGTGGATACGAGCCGGTTGTAATAGGCTGAGTTTGAATCATCCACCCAATAATAGCTGTCATCTACCTGCGTATAAGAAAATGATGTTCCCGGATTGTCGCACAGTCCAAATGCAAAGGAGAATCCATAAACTCCTGTCGGCGTTTTTCCGTCTCCCTCCGATGTTTTTCCGATTCCGTTTCGCCCGATGGACGCATTGGTTGATAAAATCTGACTCCAGTTTCCGTCACCATTCTTGTTGTGTAATGACACTTTTGCCGAACTTCCGCTTGCCGCAACAATCATAATCTGATTTGCATTTTGTGCCGCCTGCAAATTACCTACCCAATCCTGATTGCTGTCTTTATTTTCTGCCTTTTGCGTCGCAGTTGTCCTCTTTTCCGGTTCTTTTGGCTTTTCTTTTGAAAAATATTCCTGACATACAAAAGCCGACTCTCCTTCATATGCAATTTGCAGCCAGCCGTTCTCCTCGCAGACTCCGGTTACCGTTACCTCTTTGCCTTTTAAAATCATACCTTTTTTCTCCCCGTCTGTATCCGGCTTTGTCCGCACATTGACATTGCTTGTTGCATACATCACGATCGGCTCTGTCTCTTTCATATGATATGCCGGCTCCGTCGGCGTGATTTCCCGGTCGTTTGATTGTACTGACTCGTCTGACACTTCTTTTGCCACTTCCTCGCTCTTTGGCATTTGTTTTGAAGTGCTATTTTTAGCATTTGAACCACATCCGGTAACTATGAGAACCATACAAAACAACAACAAGACAAGTTTTTTCTTTTTATTCATTCACCCCACCTTTCTTCCCACTGTGACATTCTTTCGTCTTATTTCGTTATGCAACTATATGGTAGCATAAAGTTTTTTAGATTGCAACCATATGGTAGCATAAAAGTATAAATTTCCCATTGTTTGGTAGCATAGACAATGAGGTGTAGCCATGCAATTCAGACGTTTAGAGAATATGAGAATTGATAACGACAAGACACAAGCCGAAATTGCCGATTATCTCGGCTGCCAAAGAGAAGTTTATCGCCGCTATGAAAAAGGAACGAGACAGATCCCGATTGATTTTTTGATACAACTGGCGGAATTATATCATGTGAGTGTCGACTATCTTGTCGGTTTGACTGACAAAAAAGAACCATATCCGAGAAATAAGTAATTTCTCGGTATGGTTCCTTTTTACATTTTTACAACTTTTTACATTGTGAATCATTTGCAAGTTTTCCTGCAAAGCACAACCTATTTGCACTGAGTTCTGTCTTTTCTTTCAAAACCATGTTGACATTTTCACAGAAAAATCCCAAAAACAAAACCGCCGTACCGGAAACCGGACACCTACGTGCCAAGTATTCTGATACGGCGGTTTTTATTTCCTTATCGTCTGCCTAAGCCTTCAAAAAGACAATCCATAACTCCGATTAGTACTGAACTTCCATGTCTTTTTCTTTTGCAAGGGATTCAAGACCATCATTGTAATCATCAAGTAACTTGAGTCCTTCGTCTATCTTCGCTGTAGCTTCATCTGCTGCAGCCTCATCGTCGTTCTGACAAGCTACTAATAATTTCTCATAACCTTCTTTGTATGCTTTTAACATTTTTACATAAGTATCTTTGAGTTCTTTTACTTCGTCTGTCTCCGGTTTGATGTCAGAAAGTTTATCAAGAGAATCATCGATGTTTGGTAAAATCACATCATTGATACTGCTTACAGCTTCCTCTGTGGTCTCAAAGCTATCCCACTTTCCTGCTTCTGCTTTCAAGTCCTCATAATTGGCATTTACGTCTACCATATCTGTGTTCATGAACTTCTCAAAATCATCTGCTACCGGATCTCCTCCACAGGCTGTCAACATGCCCATTGTCATGACCAATAATAATAAACCTGCCATTGCTTTCTTAAAATTCTTCATTATTACATTCTCCTTTTCTTTTTGATTACTCGTTAATATATGCCGCTTTTGGATCTTCGCCATATCTGTTTGCGCCCTCTGTTCCCGGCATTACATCAAATACCAGAATTACGATTGCTCCGATAATCGGAATCAGGGCAATAAACAGCCATCCCGCTGATTTGTCTAAATCGTGCAGTCTGCGAAAAGATATTGATAATCCGGGAATAAAAACAAAGATACTGTATAACAGACTGATCACTCCCAGATTTCTTCCCATAAATATAAAATTCAATCCGACTAATCTGTCAATCATCACAGTAATTGTAGAAAAGATCAGATTAAAAAGGAAAAACATCCAGTATTCTTTTCTTCTGGCTCTGCCGCTAAAATTAACATAATTTTTAAGTGCTTGTATGTACCAGCTCATCCTCTCCTCCTTTAATTTTTTTGCCAATTATAATCACTAACCCTCTCGGCTTTTGGCTATGTATTTATTTTACATGATTTTCATATATATCTCAACAACATTGTCATAACTTGCATAAAATTGTCATAATTTGCATAAACCATCATTTGGCTTTCAATTCTTTAACGTCGCAAACACGTTAAAC
>CAKRJK010000028.1 GCA_934351705.1 uncultured Lachnospiraceae bacterium | reverse complement strand
TAACAAGACCGTGTTGGTTGAAAAGTCAAAGCTGGCGGATTACGTGAGTGGTTTTTCACTGGATTTGACAAAAGCGGAGTCAGAGAATAAAGTAAAAATCATACTGGATATGGCTCATAAGTCAAAAGATTACAGTACACAGATGACCGTGACAATGCGAAATGCCGTTCTGGTCAACAAGACCATACAGGATTACGAGGACTATTTTGAAGAAAAAGAGTCAAAGGTTCTCTCTGTTACGGTAGAGTCTTCAAAACACGTGTTACTGCCTGCCGCAACACAACCGTTTTTTGCGGTGGTTGAGGGAGAAAATCATCACTCACAAAAGGTAACGTGGAGTGTTGCGGGTGCAACCTCCGGGGCTACGCTTATAGATAAAGCGGGAGTGCTGACAGTCGGGGCGGATGAGACGGCACAACAGTTGACGATCACTGCCACATCGGTGCAGGATGCCGCGGTATCCGGCAGTCTGACGGTGGCGATACATTACAGCTCCCTGCGTGTGACACCGGATGAAATCTGGTTGGGCATTCCGAGTTCTGCGGCAGATCCGGATGGAAATTCGCATAGTTCACAAGATATCACGGCATCACTTATGACAAATATTACCGGTGCAACAGAAAGTGACATCGAATGGTCTGACGAATCCGCAGAGATTGGAATCACAGGAAAAGGAAAGACAAAAACAGCCGTGGCAAAATCAAATCAGACGGCAGGCACTTATCCTGTCCGGGCAACTATATATGACAGCTTAACGGGAGCGACCATTTCATCAAACGAGGCATTGGTCCACGTAGTAGAAATGCGTTTGGAAAACACATCCGGCACTTTACAGGTAAATATAGGAGACGGCGGAAAGGCAAAGCTGGTCATTAAGGGAATGGAAGATCTTCCGGCCGGAAGTATCAGCGTTGCGGATAGCATTGACGAGATCAAAAACGGAAACGAATCGCATTTTTATCTGTATGACACCAGAGAAGTGATTCGGTTTGGAAAGATACAGAAAACATATACCGGCCAATGGGAATGCGATGTTACGTGTTCCTTAAATCAGGATTTCTGGGGATGGGTGATCTGGGATCGGTTTAAGACGCATTCTACCAGTATCGGAATCTATAAGGGCGGAACGACTTATCCGAAGAAAGACGGCAACAACAATACCTATCATTACGGATTCGGTGTATATAAGGTAAACATCAACTATTAGAAAGTCAGAAAGAAATAAGCGGTGATGAGAAATGGGAAAACAATCAAGTCGAAAACGAAAAAATGCAGTTAAGGGAATCAGTATTTTTCTGGCAGTAGCAATTTTGGTCGGAGGAATCGGGGGATATTCTCTGTTTCATGTAAACGCACAGGGTGTATTGACGGGATTGGAAAGCAAGGTATCGGGAAAAGTATCTAAGAATGAGGCATTTGTGATTCTTGAGGTGGTACCGGACGGCAGTCAGGGTGAGCTTGGAAATCTTATCAAAGGTCAGGAAAAAGAGTTTTTACCACAAGGAGATACTTTGACCGAGCGGAGTGCATACATGGCGGAACTCGAGACAAAGTACGCCGCTTATATGGGAAAAGACAAACCGTTTATCAAAAATGAAGATTACCGGGAAGCATTTTTTGTCGCTGATACAGCAGACTGGAATGTGATGGAATTGCAGCCGGAACAGTATGTAACGGAAAGCATCAAGGGAAGTTATGAGCCGGCTACAGACGAATATGGAACTTACAAAGAGAATATAACGGGATTTCAGGAAAATTCCGCAGGAAGTTATGACGTGCAATTTGATACCAATATGCGAACCGACACAAGCGAGAGTTTGTATCAGCAAAAGTATGTCAGCGTGAGCGGTTCCTCCAAATACCGTTTGGAAGAGGCAACGGACGATGCGTCACTTCCACGTTATTATATCAAATCCTATGAATATAAAGGTGTGGGAAATGGCGGTTATGAGCCGATTCTTGACGGGACAAAGCCGTATTCTTATGTGCCGCAGGGAGGACAGCTTTACAAGTTCGTGGCGGATGATACCAAACCGGAATGCCTCGTAGAAGTCGGAAAAATCTATTATAAAGGCGGGATCACATCACAGGACTGGCTGCGTACAAAAGTGCTGCAAAGTGCCAACAGTGCCAGTTTGCAGATACAGGTAAATACCGTGACGGAGAGTGAGCTGCAAAGTTATGATACCGGCAATACGGACATGGTTTATCTGTGTGCGGATACCACAAACAGCGGAAAGTCATATCGCAACAAAACAGCAGTCTGGGAGAAGATACAGCCGCTTGTGGCAGCAAAAGCGCCATGCGTTTTAGACGCACAGACAGGAATAGCGTCAGTGTGCGGTTCCTATGCGGACGGTTACACCAATCAGGCAGATTTTGTCAAGGAAAACCTCTATATTGTACAGACGAAAAGCGGGGGTGCAAGAGAGCCGCTTTACGCAGATTTTGAGAAAAAAATCAGTGATACGCAGGGAGTATCGGAAGTGTCCGATTATGTAAAAAAAGAGAATACACTAAGAAGTGGGGCGGATAAGCTCTCAACAGATCTGACCAGAGCGTTTTTGATGCAGTATGTTATTGATTTCAGCGGTCAGAGAAATCTTGGGGTAAAAGACAGCTATCGTGTGCTGGAGATCCAGCCGACCGCGACAAAGACACAGAATTCAAGAGAGGTGACAAAATGGGATGCAAGAGCCGATACCCGGAATTTTGTGTTGACAAAAGAAAAGATTGCGGATTGGGCAAGCATTCCGGAGGAAAAAAGAGATTCCGTAGAGATTATAATTGACACGATGTCTACGGCAGAATTTGTCGGAAAGGTAGACGATTTAAATAAGGACTATGATCTGATTTATTTCGGAGCAAGTGTCAGTGATTTTAATACACAGGGAAACAATGCAAATCAAAAGACAGTCTTTAATGATGTGACGATGAATGGTTTGATTTATATGCACACCGGTGATTATGTGTTGGCAAAACCGAATATCACAGGCATATTAGATACGGATTATGCGGGAGCCTACTATTACCGAAACGGAAGGGGTAACAATAAAGAAAAACCATGTGCCCGTAAGCAGAACAATCTGCTTTACAACACAGATGATGCGGGACTTTATTATTTCAATCAGAATCGAACCCAGCTGCAGAGCGGAAAACTTACGCAGACTTTAACGAATATCAGCCAGCTTACCTATGTTCAGGAATTTGACTCCATAAAAAATCATCAGGATGTTTATGGTGATTTAGGGGTATATCGTTATAGCGGAAATGATATTACAAAGACAAAAATCAATGATTTACTAGAGTTTGCACAGGCAAATTATCCGATTGTAGTATCAGATACACTTTATGATTCCGGTACAGGAGGAAAGAGTGTCAATGAAAATACCGTAGACAATACATCTTATTTATATCGTTTTTTAGATCAGATAAAAGCGAATGAGAATGTGTTTAATGTGAGCGAGGCAAATGCAGAAAATAGCGGAATTGCAAATTACTTGAATTTACAAAAACCGGCACTTTTGTATTTTAATCCGAAACTCGGTGATGAGCCGACAAAAGCAGTGACAAATACGGTAGAGGTGGGAAATCTTTTTCAGGATTGGTCACAAATGCAGGTGGACACAACCTCTGCTTCGGTAACGGGAACGTATGAACTGAAATTGGGATTTATGATAGAAAGTGCTGTTGATGCGTCAGAACTTACAACCTATATTCCAAAATTTTACATGGATTTGAATGCGGACGGTAAATTTTTGGACAGCGGAACCAACGGCAGCAGTGAGCTGGTGGATTGTCATATTTACAATTATGAGACAGGGGCGGAATTGAATAAGGATGCGTCCGGTGAATACCAACTGGCCAGCGGTATCAAATATGTTTTGACGAGAGAGATAGCAGACACGTATGTAGGAGTCTTAACGTGGAAATTGCAGGTAGCCCAGCAAACGAATGCTGCAATTCGGACATCAGATGTCCAATATACCAAAATACAGGGAAACGGCAAGGAAGAAAAAGTCAAAGTACTGCAAGTGACAAGCACGGACAACTCATCGAATCCTACGACAAAGATTTCATTGCAAAGTGACAGTAGTATTCAGAAGTATTTGACAGAAGTACGTCGGATGACAGGCTTAAATTTTGATATTACGGTTCAGGGAGGAAAAACCTTTGGTGTAGACCAGAAAGCCTCCTCCGGGCAGGAATATTATGACAAATATCTAAAAGATTATGATATGTTGATCTTGGGATTTGCAGATATTTATAAAGATATATCCAATGGCCAACATGCATTGGATGCAATCAAGATTTTTATTGATTCGGGAAAAAGTGTTATGTTTTCACATGATGTACTGTCCTTTATCAATGTTTCCCCGGATCATTCATTTCAAGATATTAACTTAAGTGTTTTTGGATGGAATGAGATCAATCAAAAAGAGTGGGGCTATCACATGAATTATGCTTTTCGCGATATCCTGGCGATGGATCGCTATGGGGTGGTTAAAAGCGGGGAACAGTCAGATCTGCTGCAACAGGGACAGCATTTGACGGTGAATACGGACTCATTGCAGGCACAGGTCAATCCGAGTACGATCAATAAGATCAGAAACTCTGCGTTTCCGTTGACGGGAGCAGGAACAGTGACCGGTTCTTTTACGGACACATTTTTAACAAGGGATGTATCCGGCGGAGTGTTAGATTCCAATTATGATGTGGCATATGCGGCAAAGACTTATAATGCAGCGGATCACACGGCACAGTCTTATGGTCAGACACACGGATATACAAATGCTCTTTTAAATGAACATATTGAGCTGCGAGGCTATTCAAAGACGAACAATAACGGAATTGCTTATTACAACCTAAAAAATGATTTCATGAAAGTACAGGATAAAGCAAAAGGCCAGACAAGAGTAAAAGTAACCTCCGTCAACGATGGAATCATTACACATTATCCATATGAGATAGGTGACAGCTTTACAACAGCTACGACACATTATCCGTACTATCAATTAAATCTGGATCAGGATCAGGATGGAGACGGTCAGGGCGATGTTGTAGTTTGGTACTGTATGTCGGGAGATGCGACAAACAGCAATTCAAATGCAAATACAGTTTATGGAAATCTTCCGAATGATGCGAGAAATAATTATTATATTTATAATATCGGGAACGTAACATATACAGGTATGGGACATTCAGAATTAGTTCATGACGGAGCAGATTTAGAAACGAAGCTGTTAATCAACACAATCGTAGCCGCTTACAAGGCAGGAGTGGAAGATCCGACGCTCAAGATTTTAGAGACGCCGAGCAGAACATCTGCGGAAAAACAGTATGAGTATATTACTTATGATGACGCAATTAACGGAAAAGCAATTACGGATACCGTGTCTTACTATTTTACACTTTCCGATCCGAACCTGACATCGTCACAGAAGACGATTACGATGGAATATGCTTATTATGATGCAAACGGAAATCGACAGATCTTAAGTGATTCGGATGTCTCGGTCAAAGATGTTACGATGGGAACCGGAGTGATGGACGGACGATACACCTCCGGTCATGTTTATCAGGTGACCTTAAACGGCATGGCTGACAAGATGGCAGGTGTGCAGGAGGCAACGCTTGAGGCGAAGGTTACGAGCAGTTTTGATTATTACGGAAGACAGGAGATGCATTCTGCAACAAAACAATTAAAAATATTAAAAACGCAATTAATGAATCTGCGATAATTTTTTGACATCCGGAATATAGGTTTTATGAGGGTTTGAGCGACATTGTCATTTTTTTGCCAAATTTTTTTGGTGATTTTGACGGTTGTCGCTCTTTTTGTTTCATGCTAACATCTCCGCAAAGCATAACATTTACATTTCTAAGGCATCAGCCGTTCTGATTCATCTCAAATGATTCAAAAAATCTATGCTTTTGAAACCACGATTACGACAAGAGCAGGAGATTTTTTGAAGAACTCCTGCAATATACCGACAGGAGGACACAATATGAAACTGGACTTGATTGACAAGGATTATTTTATGGACAATCGACGCTATGCAGACATTATTAACGGAATCGGATGTGGGGGAAAGCAGATTGTAAAACCAAAAGATTTGCAGGAACTGGACACACAGGAATTGTACCCCAAGCAGATCAGATTCAGGGATATGATCCGCAAGACGGCATTCGGAGTCAATTTTGCCATGATCGGAATTGAGAATCAGGAGAGTATAGATTATGCTTATCCGCTCAGAAATCTCGAATATGATGTGGGCATGTACCATAGGCAGTATGCTAAGAATAAGAGATTTATCCGACAGAAGAGACAATTGACGAAAGGGGAGTATCTGTATGGTTTCACAAAGGACTGCCGTTTACATCCTGTCGTGACGATCCTTATATATTACGGAAAAGAAGCATGGGATGCGTCAAAGGATTTACACGGTATTTTGGATTTCACCGATATACCGGATTCTATCAGGGGGATGGTTTCCAACTATAAGACGCATGTGATCGATGTGAGGCGGATGACGGATAGGGATACCGAAGTTTTTCGAACGGATGTCAGACAGGTATTTGATTTTATCAGATATTCGGAGGATAGAGAAAAGTTGGCACAGTTAGTAGAACAGGACACACGCTATCAGAATTTAGGAGAGGAGGCTTATCGGATGATGGCGGAACATACATATACAAAAAGTCTGCTTCAAAGAACAGCAGATTATCAAAATGAAGAAGGAGAGGTTAATATGTGTAAAGCGATTGATGACTGGTTACAGGAAAAAAGAGAAGAAGGAATCCAAGAGGGAATCCAAAAGGAGAGGAGAACAATTATTGCCAATATGTTGAAATGCGGAATGGATGAGACACAGATCTGTGAATTGGCAGAGTGTGATATACATGTGTTGGAGGAGATCAGACAGACGCTTCTCACCGCTTAACAACACAAAAGAAACGAAATATTAAATCTTTCTAAAAAGATAGTGACCTTTGTTGACACGCCTTTTGGTAGGATGTAACATAATCTTTATAGTAGAATTATGGCACAAAGGAGTAAGATATGTTCGGGTATATCAATATTAATAGAGAACAGTTATCAGAGGAAGACAGAAAAGCATATCAGGCATATTATTGTGGTTTGTGCCGGAGTTTAAAGAGTAACTGTGGGATGAGAGGGCAGGCGTTGCTGACCTATGATATGACGTTTTTGGTAGTTCTTTTAACAGGTCTGTACGAACTTGAGAGTGAAAAACGAAGGTTTACCTGTGCGATACATCCGACTAAGAGACAGAATGCATATATCAATGAAGCCACAGATTATGCCGCAGATATGAATATTGTGCTTGCCTATGAGAATTTTGGTGACGATTGGAGAGACAAGAAATCAATTCCAAAGCGTGCTTATATGAAGTTGCTGGATAAAGACTATCAGAGAGTTTATCTCAAATATCCGAGACAGGTAGAGGCAATACAGCATTATATAGAGAAGCTGGAAGAAGCGGAGCAGAATAAGAATTATAACATTGATGCTGTCGCAGGATTGACGGGAGAGATGTTGGGAGAGATTTTTGCGTGGCGTGATGATGAATGGAGTGAAGAACTTCGTTGCTTTGGATACTATCTGGGAAAATTCATCTATCTGATGGACGCATACGAAGACTTGGAGAAGGATACCAAGAATCACAATTTTAATGTGCTTCGTCCAATGTACAAGGGTGATCCAAAGAATTTTGATTCTTTCTGTAAATTGATGTTGACCAGCATGCTCTCGGAATGTGCAAAGTCATTTGAAAGACTGCCTGTTTTAACTTATGGGGAGATCATAAGAAATATTTTGTATTCCGGTGTCTGGACAAAGTATGAATATTTACAGTTAAAAAAGAAGAAAAAGCAGAAGTCAAGTCACACATTAAGGAGACAGTAGTTTGATGAATCCATACAGTGTGTTAGGTGTATCACCTGATGCTACAGAAGAAGAGATTAAGAAGGCTTATCGGGCATTGAGCCGTAAATATCATCCGGATGCCAATATCAACAATCCGAATAAAGTGCAGGCAGAGGAAAAGTTTAAAGAGGTTCAGCAGGCATACGAACAGATTATGAAAGAGCGTCAACAGGGACAAAGTTTTCAATATGGCGGCTATCAGAATGGCAGTTATAGTCAGGGAAATACGAATGGCAATCCATTTGAAAACGGAGATTTCTGGTATGAGAATATGCGTAGGAATTATGATTCCCCATATCAGGGACAGGGAAGCTGGTGTATGAGCATGTTGTTGTTAAATATGCTGTGTAACTGTTGCTGTCTCAGACCATGCTAGAATTTGTATAAGAATAACAAAAAAGAGGCTGTTGTTTTGCGATGATACCATCGCAGGACATCAGCCTCTCTTAATCGCTATTTTAAGAAATAGAGAATATAAAGTTAATTGTTCCAAACGGATAGATGACAGGAAGGATAAAATGCGGTCTGTCATAAGCAAGTACTGTGTTTGCATAGACAACCGGCGGTGTCAACATCAGTTCGGAAGAATATTCGTTTGACATATTTACAATGAACAAGCCATTGTGTAAATTCAAAAAGTCTTCCAGAGAAGCACTTACATATTCGTTAAAATCGGAAAAACTGTCGTTTGCGTATCTGGAGGCAAATTCGATTGCAGTTGTTTCGTTGGCATCCAGATAGGAGTTCAAGTCGAAATTGCCGTATACTTTTTGGAATACGGTGTAAACAGTAGGGTATTCCTCACAAGGAATCGGATCTAACAAAGTGAAATCATTTCCGATAAATCGAATTAAATTATTTACAAATAACTGTAAGTATTCTACCAGACGTTTTTCGTATTCTTCACTTGTGAACTTACCGAGAGAAGAAATCATCTCGTCAAATTTCTTCTGCTGGAAAGCAGATAAATCCAAATCATAAATTTCATTTTCGGATTGGTATTCAATCAATAAATTCTCAAACTGGGTATTTGTCAAAATTCCCTGCTCGATTAAAACTTGTCCGAGAAGAAGATAGTCCGGTTTCTGGGATTCCAAAAGAGTATTTACCTGTTCTTCTGTAAGGTAGCCGTTTTCAATGGCAAGCTCGCCAAATTTCATATCACGCTGCATCTGTGCATTGACTACGGTATCTACTTCATTTGCAGTCATGTATCCGGCATGAATTGCAAGTGTTCCCAATTTAATATGAACTTTTGATTGCTCTGACAAGGCATCTGTCAGTTGCTTTGTGGTAAGAATTCCTTTTTGCAATAAATAATTGCCAAAAAATTGTGTATACATAGGCTAGTTTCCTCCAAGATGTGCATCCAAAACAGCAGCTATCTGATTGTCACTGAAAGGCTTTTGTACAAAGTCTTTTGCACCCGCTTCGATAGCGGCTTTTAACTGCTGTACCGTTCCGACTGAAGATACCATGATAACGCAGGCATTAGGATCAGCCTTACAAATTTCCTGTACGGCACAGATACCGTCTTTGACAGGCATAACAATATCAAGAAATACAATATCCGGTTTTTCGGAAAGGTATTTATCAATGACTTCCTGACCGTTTACGGCTTCGATAAAATTCGTGCATCCAAGAGCAGAAATATAATCTTTGAGCTGTTTTCTTGCAAGAATGGAATCGTCTCCGATTAATATTTTCGCATTTTCTAAAACCATAGCAAAAATCCCCCTTTAATAATATAATCCTATATACAATATTCTATAATAATTGACAAAAACTTGCAATATGATAAAATAGAAAAAGTCAAAAAGCCGATAAGGAGAGACAGTATGGATTCAATCAATTTTTTAACAATATTTGATGTTGTAATATTCGGATACGGATGGATGATCGTGGCAGCCGCAATCAAGATGAAAAAAACAGAGGTACCTGCAAGTATGTTGATACCGCCGGAGGATTTACCGGGCAGTAAAGACCCGAAAGGATTTTGCAAGGTAATGTATTTGGAAACTTTGATCTTTGGAATTATTTGTGTGGCTTTTGGAGTCATCAGTGCATTGGGAGAGTATTTTATTAAAATAAAAGCGGTTACCGTCGGAGCATTGGTTGTATTTATCGT
>CAKRJK010000027.1 GCA_934351705.1 uncultured Lachnospiraceae bacterium | reverse complement strand
ATTGTCAATACACGAACCGAACTCTTCATAATTCACCGGTTTTAAAATATAATCGGTAATCTGCAGCCGCAACGCCTCTCTGCAATACGCAAAATCGTCATAACCGGACACTATTACAAATGCCATATCCGGGTGTTTGATGCGGCTTAGCTGAATGACTTTCAATCCGTTCATGATCGGAATATTAATATCCATGATCGCAAGATCCGGTTGAAGCTCATCTATTTTTGTCAATGCCTCCATGCCGTCTGCCGCCTCACCGACTACCTCGCAATCGTGGGCTTCCCAGTCAAAAAGACGCTTAAAACCTTCCCGGATCATAATCTCATCATCCACTAACAGCACTCGCAGTTTTTTCATTTGTCTTCCTCCTCTAACGGCAGCAGGATGTGAGCCGTTACTCCGTCATCTTCATTTTCTGTATACCACAGCCCGTACTCTGTGCCGCACAACAGCTTAATGCGTTTTTGCACATTCAAAATACCGATGCTGTTTCCCTCAAGTTTTGGTGCCTGCTTTGCATAGTGCAGCAGCATTTCGTCAATCGCTTCTTTTTTTCCTTCGGCAAAACCGCTTCCGCTGTCGCAGACGCAGACCTCCATGCCCTTGTCTGTTTTCTTTGCCGAAATTTTTACTTTGCCCCGGTAACCTTTGTTTTTCAGACCGTGAAGCAGACTGTTTTCTACGATAGGCTGTAAGATAAAGTTCGGTACCTGCATTCCTACCAGCTCGGAATCGATATCATATTCACATTTCAGTTCGGGATAGCGGTAACACATCAGCTCCATATACGCCTCTAACAGCTGCAATTCATCATCAAGCTCCACCATCGGCTTGTTTATTTTTACGCTGAGTCGGAAAAAATCTACCAGCTGCATAAGCAGATCTGCCACTTTTTTATCTCCGTTTAACTGTGCCTGTATACGGATACTGTCTAACGTATTGTACAAAAAGTGAGGATTTACCTGACTCTTCAAATACAGCATTGACATTTTCTGCTCTGTCAGCTCTGCCCGCAAAATCTCAGGGTTTTCCAACGTCAGATAAAACGCCAGTGTCATCAGTGTCAATCCCATTCCGCTGATAAGCCATGCGTGATATACTCCCTGCAAAATGCAGACAGTAAGCTCAATGATTAATGCCGCACCTATCGTAAATTTCTTTTTCCGGTCAATTTCTTTCCAGTTACCGAACAAAAGTCCTACACATAACAATAAGTAAAATGCCACTCCCGCATAACAAACATTGGCATGGATTCCGTCAGAATAATTTCCCATCGGTGTCTGTGCATAATGCACCGGCAAAAAGATAACTCCCAGCTCCGCCGCTACCAAAAATATTTTCGCCGCAAGATCCAGCCTGCGGGCTTTTCCTGTTTCTTCTTCTACAAGTATCGAAATATACTGATAAAAAAGATACATTGCCAACACCATCGTTCCTATAAAGAAACGATGAAGTATATCATTTAACAGCCTCGGTACGATATCTAAATGATTGACCGTATAAATGGTAATCGTATCAAACGTAAGATGTATCAACATCACCACCAAAAGAACAGAAAATGTTTTATGTAATAAGGTGTTTTTTCGCTCTGCGGAAAAGTAAATATAAGCGATAAATGTCAATATTAACAGCAGAGAAATTTCCATCCTTATCATCGTTTTCACCCCTTTTCCATATTGATACCATAGAATTTTCCAACAAAACGCAACCGCAGCAACAGGTTCTTACGCACGTTCATCGTCTTGAACGTGTCGTGTCTCTGTCGCTGCGGTTTCACTACGCCTGTAAGGACGTTTATTATTTTTATCCTTAAAAATCTTTTGTGTGTTTTAAAAAATCTTCCTCTACTAAGACAAAATATTGTTTTTCATTGTCACGAACGGAAAGTGAACTCTCCTTCATCCGGTTGACACCCCATTCCCGCAACACTTCTTTCATCCGGTCTGTATACATACTGACAGACGGATCTGTTTTGTCCAGCCATTTGATTAATTTACACGCATCTTCTATGGACAGTTTGTTTTCTCGTATTAAACTCTTCATTGCATGTTCTACCATTCCAAGAAGGTTAATCCTGTCTTCATTTTCCATCATTATACCTCTTCGGTACCATCCTCTTCTACTACCATGGATTCTACGTCAACCACTTCCGGTATCTTCTCGCCGCAGGCACTACAGAATCCTGCATCATCAGCAACCTCTGCACCGCATCTTGGACATACTTTTGTTCCTTTTAATTCCTGTATCTCAATACGCATTTTATCAATTGCATCCAAAGCCTCTTTGATTAATTCAAAATGCTCTGCTCCGTCCACATCACTCTCGCCCTGATGTGCCTGATAATAAATCTTTCCTAACTCTGCATACTGTTTTTCTACAAAGTCTTCTTTTGATCTGATATCCAAATTTAATTTTGCTGCTCCTGACAAATCCTTTGCTTTCTGAGTAGCATCTTTTCCTGCATTTACAATTGTTTCACCAATCTTATTGAAAAAATCCATAGTTGTTCCCCTTTCTATTTTAAAGTTGTTAGTATTATACCAAACTCTATCATCTATTGCAAATATATACCAGATATGCAATATAAATAATCAGCATAAATGCACCTTCTGCTCTTCCGATTCTCTTTTTTGTTGCCGCAAAGCTCCAAACCAGAATGCTCATGGCGATCAAAATGATCAAATCTATCACGTTTTCCATAAGAAATGCCATCGGGCTGACGACTGCTGCCACTCCGGCAACCAGAAAGATATTAAAGATGTTGGAACCGATCACATTTCCAAGAGCCATGTCAACCTGACCTTTTTTTGCCGCAATAATGGATGTCACCAATTCCGGTAATGATGTTCCGAACGCCACGATGGTAAGTCCGATTAAATTCTCGGACAATCCAAAGGTTCTCGCAATCTCCGTAGATGCATCCACGACCAGATCGCCTCCGAAAACAACTGCTGCCAGTCCTCCTAAAATAAACAGAATGCACTGGACAGTGCCCATATCCTTAACATCCTCTTCCTCATTCTGTGCATTTTCTCTTGCACTCAATGCCGCTTTTACCATCCATATCAGGAAAAAGATGAAAAACACAACCAGGATCACACCGTCAATTCTGCCGAGTGTCATACCAATAAAGCCTGTTGCCAACATGACTACCGCTGCCAAAATCGAAAACGGAAACTCCTGTTTTAAGGTTCTTGCCTGAACCGCCAACGGCGTAAACAAAGCACAAACGCCGCATACCACCATCAGGTTAAAGATATTGGAACCCACAACATTACTGATTGCCATCGCATTACTTCCCTTGACAGAAGCTGCGATACTAACCGCACATTCCGGTGCGCTGGTTCCCATAGCTACAATGGTAAGTCCGATAATCATTGTCGGAACCTTTAATTTTTTTGCAACTGCCGCACTTCCTTCTACAAAGAAGTCCGCTCCTTTTATCAACAGCACGAATCCTACAATCAAAAGGACATATTTCATCATTTTCGTTTCCTCCTCTTATCTAAAACGGTAAAATACCCAAGTGGTTTAACAAGATTTTGACACCGATCAAAACTAAGATCACGCCGCCTACAAACTCTGCCTTGCTTTTGTATTTGCTGCCAAAAATATTTCCCACAAAGACACCGACTGCGGAAATTACAAATGTTACCACTCCAATAATTGTAATTGCCGGCACAATAGATACCTGAAGAAACGCAAATGTGATTCCTACCGCCAAAGCATCAATACTGGTTGCTATCGCAAGTAAAAACAGCTCTTTCACGTCCAATTTCTCGATTTCGCATGGACAGACCTCATCATCCTCTTCCTCTCCTTTCAATACATCTACAATCATTTTTCCTCCGATTGCAACTAATAATAAGAATGCTATCCAATGGTCTATCTTTGTAATGTACTGTTCAAACTGTCTTCCGAGCAGCCATCCGATAAACGGCATCAATGCCTGGAATCCTCCGAAAAACAATGCTATTACAAAACAATGTTTTTTGTTTACGGTTTTCATTTTCAGCCCTTTGCATATGGAAACCGCAAAAGCATCCATTGCAAGTCCTACTCCCAACAACAATAATTCAATAAATCCCATACTTTTTCCTTTCTTTTGTCTTATTTTTTGCAAACAAAAAACCCACGTATATCAGGAAACCTGATATACATGAGTCTCATTCATTAAGATTTGCCAGATCTGATGATCGGGTTTGTTGACAAATCACGATTGCTCGCGAACTACTCCCTCACGGAATATCTTTTCCTATCATATAAGAGGTTTTTTTATTTGTCAACAATTTTTTGTTGACAAAGTGTTTTTTTCCACATATAATGACGATAGTTTGATATTGGCGTTGAAAAGAAGAAGTAGGAATAAGACACGGCTTACAGAGAGTTACCGGTTGCTGAGAGGTGCAGGTACGGCTTGTTTTGAATACATCTTGGAGCTTCACACTGAAGATATACTTATTGTATATAGTAGGCTGTGACGGATTTGCACACGTTAACGTGCAGGAGTATCGCTTTTTGCTGTACTTGACAAGGTAAACAGTGTGAGCTGTTTATGAACTTAGGTGGTAACACGGGTATTTTTCCTCGTCCTTTGATTGGGACGAGGTTTTTTTATTTGAAAATGAACCGGCCAAGCCACGTAAAACGCCGCAATCACAAAATGAAAACAGGAGGAACAACATGACTTTATATGACGAACTGGTAGCACGCGGTCTTATCGCACAGGTTACCGATGAAGAAGAAATCAAAGAATTAATTAACAACGGAAAAGCTACTTTTTATATCGGCTTTGATCCGACGGCAGACAGCCTTCATGTAGGACATTTCATGGCACTTTGTTTAATGAAACGTTTGCAGATGGCAGGCAACAAACCGATTGCTTTGATCGGCGGCGGTACCGGTATGATAGGTGATCCGTCCGGCAGAACAGATATGCGCCAGATGATGACACCGGAAACCATACAGCACAACTGTGACTGCTTCAAAGAACAGATGAGCAAATTTATTGATTTTTCCGACGGAAAAGCTCTTATGGTCAACAATGCCGATTGGTTAATGGACTTAAACTACGTTGATGTTTTACGTGAAGTCGGACCTCACTTTTCCGTAAACCGTATGCTGACAGCAGAATGCTACAAACAGCGTATGGAAAAAGGATTGAGTTTCTTAGAATTTAACTATATGATCATGCAGAGTTATGATTTTTACGCATTATACCAAAAATACGGCTGCAATATGCAGTTCGGCGGTGATGACCAATGGAGCAACATGCTTGGCGGAACCGAATTGATCCGCCGTAAGCTCGGCAAAGACGCTTACGCTATGACCATTACTCTGCTTTTAAATTCAGAGGGTAAAAAAATGGGAAAAACCCAAAGCGGTGCTGTCTGGCTTGATCCAAACAAAACTTCCCCGTTTGATTTTTATCAATATTGGAGAAATGTCGCTGATGCGGATGTCTTAAAATGTATCCGTATGTTGACCTTCCTTCCGATAGAAGAAATCGAAAAAATGAATTCATGGGAAGGCAGCCAGTTAAATCTGGCAAAAGAAATTCTCGCATTTGAATTGACAAAATTAGTTCACGGCGAAGAAGAAGCCGCAAAAGCACAGGAAAGCTCCAGAGCATTGTTCTCCGGCGGCGGAAATGCAGAAAACATGCCGACAGTTTCTTTAAAAGATTCTGATTTCAGAGACGGCTCTATTGATATTCTCGGCGTCCTTGTCGCTGCAGGATTGGCAGCTTCCCGTTCAGAGGCTCGCAGAAATACCGAGCAGGGCGGTGTTACCGTAGACGGTGAAAAAGTGACAGACGTTCATACCTCCTACACTCCTTCCGATTTTGCAGAAGGAAAAGTAGTAAAACGAGGAAAGAAAAAGTTCTGCAAAGTAGTTTTTGAAGCATAATTTTCTTGATATTATCAAAAGTTTAAAAATATTTTAGGCAAAAGAAACTTTTTTACAGTTTTTTTTGCCTTTTTTCGTAATTTATTTTATAATATAAGTACTCCACAACCTACATAAAAAAACTTGTTAAAAAAATAACAATTTACTATTGACAAACTTTTAACAATGTGTAAAATGTAATTATAGGAGATGTATTTTTTTGAATACAATCTTGTATAAAACACAATACAAGAAATAAAAGATTGGGGGAATTTATTATGCCTATTAAGAAAGACGACTTATATCTTCCAGAGAGAGAATTTGTTGATCAGGCTCGCATTCAGAGCCGTGCGGAGTATGAGAGAATGTGGCAGCAATCCATTGATGATCCGGAAACATTTTGGGGTTATATTGCAAAGGATTTTCATTGGTTTAAACCGTGGACACAGGTATACCGCGGCGATCCTGCTATCGGTGACAATGAATGGTTTATCGGTGGAAAAACCAACATTTGTTACAACTGCTTAGATGCCCAGATTGAAAAAGGCAGAGGAGATAAGATTGCACTTCTTTTCCAGGGTGAACCGGAAGCAGATGTAAAAAGATATACTTATAATGAATTGTTAAGACATGTTTGTCGTTTTGCAAACGCCCTCAAAAAACGAGGCGTTAAAAAGGGCGACCGTATCGTATTGTATCTCCCGATGATCTGGCAGCTGCCGGTTATCATGCTGGCATGTGCTCGTATCGGTGCCGTACATACCGTTGTATTCGGTGGTTTCTCAGCCGAGGCTTTGGCAGACCGCATGCTTGCCTGCGGTGCAAAGAAACTGGTAACGACTAACGGCTACTGGCGCTCCGGTAAGAAGATCAATGCAAAAGCAAATGCAGACAAAGCATGTATGTTATGTGCAAACAACGGTCTTACCATTGATGATGTATTCGTCGTAGACCGTATGGTGAATTTTGAAGTTCCGTATATTACATACAGAGACATTTCTCTTTCCAAAGAATTAATGTCTGATGATATTTCCGATTTCTGTCCGGCTGTTCCGATGGATGCGGAAGATCCCCTATTTATTATGTATACTTCGGGTTCGACGGGAACACCGAAGGGAACACTTCATACAACCGCAGGGTATATGCTTTATACCTATACAACTTTTAAATATATTTTTGATTACAGAGAAGAAGATATTTTCTTCTGTACCGCCGACATCGGATGGATCACCGGACATTCCTACATTGTTTACGGCCCGCTTTTAAACGGTGCCACAACCTTAATGTATGAATCGGTTCCGACTTATCCTGAACCGGATCGTTTATGGCATATTGTAGACAAATTTAAAGCAACTATTTTCTATACCGCACCGACTTTAATCCGTTCTTTGATGAATCAGGATGTGTCTTGGATTGAAAAACACGATATTTCTTCTCTGAGACTTTTAGGTTCCGTAGGTGAGCCGATTAACCCTGAGGCATGGCAATGGTTTTATCATAATATCGGTCATGACCACTGTCCTATCGTGGATACATGGTGGCAGACCGAGGCAGGTGGTATCCTGATTTCTACGTTACCGGGTGCGATGGGAGCAAAACCGGGAAGTGCCGGACTTCCGTTCTTCGGAGTAAAACCGGTAATTCTTCGAGCGAGAACTTCACAAGAGGAACCTGCCGAAGAAGCTGACGTAAATGAAAAAGGTGAGCTTTGCCTTGCTTCTTCCTGGCCGGGCATAATGCGTACACTCTACGGCGAACCGGAACGCTATATTGAAGGTTACTTTACACAGCAGCCGGGTTACTTCTTCACCGGTGATGGTGCTTACAAAGATGAAGACGGATACTTCTGGATTACAGGACGTATTGATGACGTTGTAAATATTTCAGGACATCGTCTCGGTACAGTTGAAATAGAAAAAGCATTATGCTCTGATCCTGATGTTGTTGAAGCTGCCGTTGTAGGCTTCCCTCATCCGGTAAAAGGCGAAGATTTGTATGCTTTCGTTATCCTGAACAATGAATGTAAGGGCAATGAAGATGACATTCGTGCAAAATTAAAATCGATTGTACGTGCTGACATCGGACCAATCGCTACTCCGGGCAAAATTCAATTTGTCAAAGAAATGCCAAAGAACCGTTCCGGTAAAATTGTACGTCGTGTACTTCGTAAAATTGCTTCAAATGAAGTAAATGAAATCGGCGATGCTATGCTCAACATCCTTATGGATGCAAAAGTTTTTGATGACATCAACAACGCACGCATTGAGTAATAAATTTTCCCAATTTATACAAAGAGAGTTGTGTACGAAGAAATATCTTGTACACAACTCTCTTACTTTCTAGAATAAAAGATTTACAAATCCCATTAACATTCCCAACAAGCCGCCTAACCAGATTAAAGCATTTAACTCCTTCTTTGCTATTTCCAAGATCATCTTTTCCAATTCTGCGACATCATATTCGTTGATCCGGTCTTCCACAACCTTCGGAATATTGATCTTAGCGATAAATGCATTTGCCTTTTCTTCTATAAAGGTCTCATAAACAATCCATATCTGGTATCTGAGCCGTGGAAGTTTCTCCTCTAAAAGCTGCATTACCTCACACATCGGCTTGTCCATCCATTTATCGTACTCTGTTCCGATATACCCTTCGATGTATCCGGGTGCTTTTTCTAAGATCATGTTATCCATCTTTAATGATAACGGCATTTTTGCGGATTCAATAGCACCCATCGCCATGCCTTTTATCATCGGATTCAAATTCTGGGTAACCTCAGCTACCGCGTAATCGATCAACGTCATGCTGATGTTTTCTTCTACTAATTTATCTGCTATGAAAAGACCTGCTTTTTTGCCGATGCCACTTTTCGCACTGTCCTCCGCTATCTCAAAGAAATCTTTTTCCTGCAGATACTGTCTCAGTGTCCGGTTATCTGCCTTTAATTCTCCGATAATCTTGTCATATTTCTTAAAATATGCTTCCTGAAGTTCTTCGGAACAAAGTGCTTTTTCTAAGGTCTCACTGTCCAATAACTCGTTTCCGACAATCTTTCCGACTGCTCCGGCAATTCTTCCTTTCTCTTTTGGAATTAATCCCGGTGTAAACGGCACACGAAATTTTCCCAACTTTATCTCTTTATATGGGCGAAACAACATCCGTATTGCCAAACCGTTTGTAATTAAACCTATAATTCCACCTATGAGAGGTGCTGCAATAATTTGTAAATCCATATCCATTCCTCTTTATAAATTAAAATTCCCTCATGTAAATCACATGAGGGTTGTAAAAAGGCGACAACCAGATTCGAACTGGTGATAAGGGTGTTGCAGACCCGTGCCTTACCACTTGGCTATGTCGCCCTGTATGCCTTTTTAGCACTTATTTATCTTATCAAAGTCTTTCTCTTTCGTCAATAGTTTGAATGGCATTTCTGGAATTTATAAAAAAAGTTCCATAGAAACTATGGAACTAAAGAGGCGACAACCAGATTCGAACTGGTGATAAGGGTGTTGCAGACCCGTGCCTTACCACTTGGCTATGTCGCCTTATTCAAAACCCTAAGATAATTCTTATCTTAAATGTTTTCTAACAATAGTATATGCAAAAAAACTTTTTTAATGACCCCGACGGGAATCGAACCCGTGTTACCGCCGTGAAAGGGCGATGTCTTAACCGCTTGACCACGGGGCCTCTTTCCTTCTTTTCCTTTTTCCTCTTATAAAAAAAAGAGCTCCCCGAGTAGGGCTCGAACCTACAACCCTTCGGTTAACAGCCGAATGCTCTACCATTGAGCTATCGAGGATCATCCGTGCAAGCTACGAGAAACATTCATGATAACATTATCAGTGGGGAGCTTGCTCACCATCTGATGATTTATTATGAATGTGGCGACAGCCACGAACGAGAAAGCTTTTGCTTTCGAGTTTGTCGTAGATTGCTTTTTCAGGCACTCAGTACCTTCAAAACTTCATACAGATTTTTCCGATTCTACTTAGGATTTCATAAGGAAGTTCCGTTCACTAACCTCGAGCTTCGTCTTTCGACTCGCTCTCGCTAAGTTCCTCGGAACGACCTTCGAACTAAGCTCAATCTTCGCTTCGCTCGATTTCCCTAAGTTCTCTAGGTCAAGCCCTCGACCGATTAGTAACAGTCAGCTCCATACATTGCTGTACTTCCACCTCTGCCCTATCTACCTGATA
>CAKRJK010000026.1 GCA_934351705.1 uncultured Lachnospiraceae bacterium | reverse complement strand
GTCTTGGGTGTTATGAGCTGGGGGTGGACATTTGTCAGGAGTGTCCGATCAAAGCTTACGAACAGAATCCAAAAAGCGGTCATGTTTTTCTGCGTGAGAGCCGGGCGTGTAACGGACCGGTGGAAGTTACGGTGGATGAGATTTTGTGGGAGGATACCATACCTGCGTATATTGTGACTGTGATCCTGCAGATGGAGTCAAAAGAGACAGAGGAATATTATCTCTATGCACGTTCTGCGGATCTGGTGCTGGATGTGATTTGTGAGGAAATGATATGCTGTAATCTGACCGACAATGTATATAAATGTATGCGTTGGGATGAAAAGCGGCAGTTACAATGCATAGAAGAGGGAAGTGCAGATGATATTTTAAATGTCATTGTACAGAGGATGACTCCGGGAGCCGGGCGAAAATGCCGTAAGATCAATACGGCAAAAAAGATGGAAAATTATTTCCGCAACGGCGGACAGACGATTTATCAGGAAGTACAGATGATGTGGGAGACCGATGAATACAGATGGACTTCCTGCAGGGCAATTCCATTACAGAATGTGTGCGGAGACAAATATCATGCCGTGATCATTTTGCGGGACATCAATACCAGAAGGTCATTACAGGAGCAGATAAGACATAATCTTGCCGCCACCTACAAGGCAATTCCGGGCGGTGTCTGTACGGTGATGCTGGATGAGAAGATGACCATCATCAGTGCGAACGCAGAGTTTTACAAGATGCTCGGAAAAAAAGAAGAAGATTACGCAGACGGTTATCTGGCACAGATCTATGAGGAAGACCAGCCATATGTTTCGGAATACATCAATGCGATCCGCAAAACAAAAGAAACGATTGATATTACCTATCGTCTGCGGGACGGAGACGGAGAGATCCGATGGGTGCAGACCCGTGGGGTGGAGTACGGAGAGGCAAACGGCTATCCGGTCTATCTGATCTTAAGGACAGACATTACATTGATCATGGCGGCACAAAAGCAGATAGAGGAAGAGCAGGAGAAGTTCAAAATTTATGCGGATAAAGTCATTGATACCTTAAGCAATCTTGTGGAATTTCGTGATCTGGATTCGGGTGAGCATATCAAACGGACAAGAACCCTTACCAAAATCATTTTGGACTGCTATAATAAAAAATTCCCGGAACGTGCGGTCAGCAAAGAGGACGGAGAAAAAATCGTGCGTGCGGCGGCACTCCATGACGTGGGTAAGATTGCAATTTCAGACACGATTTTGAATAAGCCGGCACGCCTGACCAAAGAAGAGATGGACATCATGAAAACTCATACCACAAAAGGCTATGAGATTATCGAGGCTTTGGATTTGAACGAAGACGCTAAGCAAAAGAAATACAGCATGGACATTGCAAAATATCATCATGAACGCTGGGACGGCAAAGGTTATCCCGAACAGCTTAAAGGGGAGGAGATTCCTCTTTGGAGTCAGATTGTGAGTATTGTGGATGTGTATGACGCATTGGTCAGTCCCCGCGTCTATAAGAGCGCTTATTCGCACGAAGAAGCATTGCGTATGATTTTAGCGGGAGAATGCGGTGTATTCAATCCGGTCTTGTTAGAATGCCTGCAGGATACGGCAGAACTCTTGAAAAAAGAGTATGAATAGGTTATACTGTTACGGTGCAAAGCACAAAATCAGAAAATAAGGATGGAAAAATATATGGCACTATTACAAGAATGGCAGAAAATTGCCTATGATGAACAGATGGATAACGCAAAATTGCAGCAGTTTTGGCAGAATTACTTTTTGCTCGAAAAAGGAATCTATGAAAAATTATTAGATAATCCGAATGAAGCTGTGACAGGAACGGTGAAGGAACTGGCTGACAAATACGAGATCAGTCTTATGGAAATGACCGGATTCTTAGACGGAATCAACGACAGCTTAAAAGAGCCGAACCCAATCGAGACAATGGAGGAAGACACACAGGTAAGTCTTGATTTTGACAACGAGCTGCTTTATAAGAATATGGTAGACGCAAAGGCAGACTGGCTTTACGAACTGCCACAGTGGGATGATATATTCACACCGGAGAAAAAACACGAGTTGTATTTAGAGCAGAAAAAATCAGGAACGATCGTCAAAGAAGAGAAGATTTATCCGAACGATCCGTGTCCATGCGGAAGCGGCAAAAAATATAAAAAATGCTGCGGAAGAAATAAATAAAAATTCTTTACAGATAAGAAAAAAAGGTCTATAATACAGGCATAAAAAGAAAGACAACACGTCGAAGAGAAGAGTAATCAGTGAAAATGTGACAGAGAGAACCGCCAAAGCATCTGCTTTGCGCTGTGAGCGGTTTGACAGCGAAGCTGACGAAGACCACCTCGGAGTGACTGCAAAACAGTCCGGTGATTCCGTTACCATCAAAAGAGAGGCTTTGTAGCAAGGATACAGAGCAAGCAGGGTGGAACCGCGTATGATACGTCCATGCATTACGATTTGTAGTGCATGGATTTTTTGTTTTATAGGAACTGCCACAACCACATGAACAGGAGGAATCCATATGAAAAAATGCAAACAATTTTTACAGACACTCACCGAAGAAACAACAATGACCAAAAAAGAATACTTTTTGACAATCACAACCTGTCTTTTGGGCGGACTGGTAATCGGAATGTTATGCTCACCGAGAAAGTACACCAAGATTGGTTGCGGAAACGCCAGCTATAACAGCGACAATAGAGTCGGAGACAAGCTGGAAAAAGACGAAAAGGATTGTAAAAAAAAGAAATAATATGATAATACAGAATAGGAGACAGACAAAATGAAGATTACATTAAAAGACGGAAGTATCAAAGAATACAGCGAGGCAATGAGTGCCTATGACATCGCAAGAGACATCAGCGAGGGATTGGCGAGAGCAGCCTGTGCGGCACAGATTAACGGAGAAGTCAAAGACTTGAGAACGATCGTAGAGGAGGACTGCACATTTAATGTCCTGACAGCAAAGGATGCAGAGGGAATCCGTACGGTGCGCCATACCTGTTCCCATGTACTTGCTGAGGCAGTCAAAAGAGTGTTCCCAAATGCAAAACTTGCAATCGGACCATCCATCGACGAGGGATTTTACTATGATTTTGAAGCAGAGTCGTTTTCCAGAGAGGATTTAGATAAATTAGAAAAAGAAATGAAAAAAATCATCAAAGAGGGAAACCGTTTAGAAAAATTCCTGCTTCCGAGAGAAGAAGCCATTGCATTTATGAAAGAAAAAGGGGAACCATACAAAGTAGAATTAATTGAGGATTTGCCGGAAGATGCAGAGATTTCATTCTACAAACAGGGCGAAGGATTCACAGACCTCTGTGCAGGACCGCATCTGATGAACACCAAAGGAATCAAAGCCTTCAAATTGATCTCTTCCTCTATGGCATACTGGAGAGGCGATTCTAACAAAGCCCAGTTACAGCGTATTTACGGAACCGCTTTTGCAACAAAAGACGAGTTGAACGAATATTTAGAGCGTCTGGAGGACATCAAAAAACGCGATCACAACAAACTCGGACGTGAAATGGAATTATTTACCACAGTCGACGTGATCGGACAGGGACTTCCGCTTTTGATGCCAAAGGGAGCTAAGATTATCCAGACTTTACAGCGTTGGATCGAGGACTTAGAGGACAACGAGTGGGGATATATCCGTACCAGAACACCGCTTATGGCAAAATCTGACCTGTATAAGATTTCCGGTCACTGGGATCATTATACAGACGGAATGTTCATTTTAGGAGATAAGGAAAAAGATAAAGAAGTCTTTGCGCTTCGCCCGATGACCTGTCCGTTCCAGTATTATGTATACAAAAACTCACAGCATTCTTACCGTGAACTGCCACTTCGTTACAGTGAGACATCCACCTTATTCCGAAATGAGGATTCGGGAGAGATGCACGGTTTAACCAGAGTGCGTCAGTTTACCATCTCAGAGGGACATTTGATCGTAAGACCGGATCAGATGGTGGAAGAGTTCAAAAAATGTATCGCACTGGCACGTCATTGTCTGGTGACTCTGGGACTGGAAGAAGATGTTACTTATCATCTTTCCAAATGGGACCCGGACAACAGAGAAAAATATATCGGTGAACCGGAAGTATGGGAAGAGACACAGCAGCATATGCGTGATATGATGGATGAACTCGGCATTGAATATGTAGAGGATGTCGGAGAGGCAGCATTCTACGGTCCGAAGATTGACATTAATGCCAAAAACGTATACGGAAAAGAGGATACCATGATTACGGTACAGTGGGATGCACTTTTGGCAGAGCAGTTTGATATGTACTACATTGATGCCAACGGGGAAAAAGTTCGTCCGTATATTATCCACCGTACATCAATGGGCTGTTACGAGAGAACGCTCGCATGGCTGATTGAGAAATATGCAGGAAAATTCCCGACATGGCTTTGCCCTGAGCAGGTTCGTATTTTACCGATTTCTGACAAATACGAAGAGTATGCGAGAAAAGTGGAGGCAGAACTCAAGAAAAACGGTGTGTTAGTAACAGTAGATACCCGTTCGGAAAAAATCGGTTACAAGATCCGTGAAAGCCGTCTTGCAAGAGTACCATATATGCTGGTAGTCGGAGAAAAAGAGGCGGAGGACGGAAATGTTTCTGTCAGAAGCCGTTTTGCAGGCGATGAAGGCGTGAAGAGTATCGGAGAATTTGTGGATCAGATCTGCAAAGAAATCCGCACAAAAGAGATCCGCAAAGAAGAAGTAAACGACGAAAAATAGAAAAAGAAACCATGAATAAATCTCCTTTCTTTACACATCCTAAGGGTGTATTTCAGTAAAGAAAGGAGATTTTTTATGACAAGATTAGAGTGTTCAGTCACAAATTGTATGTACAATGACGAAAACTGCTGCTGTAAGGGAGACATCCTTGTAACAGGCAAAGAGGCAAAAAATACAAGCGAGACTTGCTGCGGAAGTTTTCATGAGCGCAAAGGCTGGGGAGCGAAAAACATGGTAGGCCACAAGAGTGAGCATATCGATGTTGATTGCGAGGCAGTCAAATGTAAATTCAATGAGGCTTGCAAATGCAGTGCAGACCGCATCGGTATCGTCGGAGGAAACGCAACAGCAATCTGCGATACACAATGTGCAAGTTTTTGTTGTCAATAAATAGGGAATAAAGGGGAAACTTCACGAAAAATTCACTTAGGGTACTTGTAAAAAGTATTTATAAGAAGTACAATAGTAAAATAATTGCAGTTGTACAAAAGAATTTTTCGTGAAGGGATTACATGAGAAAGAAATCACACATTTCGTTGGCGAGAGATATTGTACGCCATACACAGGATGAAGATCTAAAACAACATAGATTCGCTTTCTATCTGGGGAGCATTCTGCCGGATATCAAGCCATCCTTTCTTTACCGCAAACACGAAATCTCAGCAACCTTCGATAAAGTTCGACAGGATATTCGGATTCTGTCGGATAAAATACAGAATAAGAAAAGGCAAAAGAGAAAGTATTACCGCAATCTTGGACAGATTACGCACTATATAGCAGATTATTTTACATTTCCGCATAATCAAAGCTATACGGGCGGTCTGAAAGAACACTGTTCTTATGAGAAGAAGTTAAAGGACAGATTAAAAGAGTATTTAGGAGACACACACAGAGAAATACAGGATGGACTCCACAAGGAATTTATAAGTTCCGATGCATTGTGCGATTTTATAGAACAGAGCCATCACAGGTATTTGAAACAAAAGATGGACGTTGATTGGGATATCAGACATATCGTATCTTTAAATCATCAAGTAGTAGAGGGGATAAAACAACTGGCACAAAAATCTAAGCCTCCGTTTCGGAAGCACAGTGCATGACAGTTGTTGTGAAAGATGGAATGAATACAAATATTAATTTTCCGCATTTGCACATCTATTTGAAAAATGTGGGAGAGAGCTTAAAAATTTTCGGAGTACCCATTGCGTACTATGGCATTGTTATTGCAATTGGTATGATGCTGGGTATTCTGATGGCTACATATGAAGCCAAGAGGACAGGGCAGAATCCGGATGACTATATTGATCTGGCAATCGTGGCAATCATTGTTTCGGTTATCGGAGCAAGAGTCTATTATGTTATTTTTTCATGGGATTATTATAAGAATCACCTGTCCAGTATATTTAATCTGCGTCAGGGTGGACTGGCAATCTACGGTGGCGTAATTGCTGCAATTATTACAACTTATATTTTCTCCAGGGTGAAAAAACTTTCATTTCCGAAACTGGTAGATACAGCGGTACTCGGACTGTTGCTCGGACAGATCATCGGAAGGTGGGGCAACTTTTTCAATCGGGAAGCATTCGGCGGATACACAGATGGACTTCTGGCAATGCAGATACCGGTTGATGCAGTGCGAAGCAGTTCGGATATTACCGCAGAGCTGGCAGAGCATCTGGTGACGATAGACGGAATTTCGTATATACAGGTACATCCGACATTTCTGTATGAATCACTTTGGAATCTGGCGGTTTTGGTTGTGTTATTGTTTATACGAAAACACAAGAAATTTGAGGGAGAAATCTTTTTGTTGTACTTGATCGGATACGGAGTGGGACGGTTCTGGATCGAGAGATTGAGAACGGATCAGCTTTTGATTCCGAATACGACAGTAGCGGTATCACAGGTATTGGCGGCAGTCTTGGTAGTTGCTGCGACGATAATCTTTGTGATAGCGAGAAAAAAGTCAGTAAAGGTATAGTTTTGAAAAATTAAGGAGCGATACAGATGCAGACAAGGGAGACATTGCGAGAAGACATAGAAAGGGTAAGAGCAAGACTGGATCAGGCGCTTGCAGACGGAACAGATGTGGATTCCTATTATCAGATCAGCGTAGAATTGGACAAGCTGATAGAAACGTATATTGATTTCACACAAAGAGACACCGTCAGAATTTAGATAACAAAAGAGGACAGAGAAAGTGGCGTTGCCGTACAGAGATGTATGGCAGCGCTTTTTTGATGAGAAAAAACAGTTAATCCCCATGAAAAAAACTTGATTTTTACCTGCCGGTGGAGTAAAATGGTCTTAAATGTGGAGGAAAGTGGTAGACAGTGGCACAAAGTGGTGGATAAGTTGATAACTTTGTGGATAACCTGTCAAAGGTAAATGCAATATGTTCATGGGAGAGTACAATCATACAATTGATGCAAAAGGCAGAATGATTGTCCCATCCAAATTCAGAGAACTTTTGGGCAGCGAGTTTGTTGTGACAAAAGGTTTGGATGGGTGTTTGTTTGTGTATCCAAATGAAGAATGGAAAAGCATTGAAGAGAAGTTTAGAACCGTACCGCTTACCACAAAAGACGCCAGAAAATTCTCAAGATTCTTCTTTGCGGGAGCAGCAACCTGCGAAGTGGACAAGCAGGGAAGAATATTGCTTCCTCCGGTCTTGAGAGAATTTGCGGATATACAAAAAGATGTCGTATCAGTCGGCGTATTAAATCGTATCGAGATTTGGAGCAAAGACAGATGGTTAGACAACAATACCTACGATGATATGGACGAAATCGCAGAACACATGGCAGATTTGGGACTCAGTATCTAATCAGGAGGCAGAGATGGAATTCCGGCACAAATCAGTACTATTAGAAGAAACAATTACAAATCTGAATATCAGACCGGATGGCATCTATGTTGACGGAACGCTCGGAGGAGCGGGACATTCCACAGAAATCGCAAAGCGGCTTTCCGAAAACGGAAGATTGATCGGAATCGATCAGGATGCAGACGCGATTGCGGCGGCGAGTGAGAGATTGGAGTCGTTTGCAGACAGAGTTACGATTATCAGAAACAATTACTGTAACATGGCACAGGAGCTGCACAATCTGGGAATCACAGGGGTGGACGGAATACTGCTGGATCTGGGAGTTTCTTCTTTTCAGTTGGACACGCCCGAGAGAGGTTTTACCTACCGGGAGGAGGATGCACCGCTTGATATGCGGATGGATCAGCGGAATGACAGAACAGCCAAAGATATTGTAAACCGGTACAGTGAAAAAGAACTTTACCGTATTATCCGTGATTTCGGGGAAGACCGATTTGCAAAAAACATTGCAAAACACATCGTAGCGGCAAGACAGAAAAAAGAAATCGAGACAACCGGTGAGTTGAACGCCATTATCCGGGCGGCAATTCCGATGAAAGTGCAGGCAACCGGAGGACATCCGGCGAAGCGTACTTATCAGGCGATCCGTATTGAACTCAATCGGGAACTCGAGGTATTACAAGATACATTAGATGAAATGATCGAACTTTTAAATGAGAACGGAAGAATCTGCATTATCACATTCCACTCATTAGAAGATAGAATCGTAAAGACAATTTTTAAGAAAAATGAAAATCCATGTACCTGTCCAAGTGACTTTCCGGTCTGCGTATGTGGAAAAAAATCAAAAGGGAAAGTCATAACCAGAAAACCGATTTTGCCGGGAGAAGAAGAGTTAGAAGAAAATTCAAGATCGAAAAGTGCAAAATTACGTGTTTTTGAAAAACATCTCAGTGAAGACTAGAATGGGGAAAGGGAAGGTGTTTCAATGGCGATGAAAAGAATGTATACCTTTGTAGACGGTAATACAGTACGCAAAGCAGAAGCGATACCGGATTACCGCAAAGAACAAAGGGAGAGGGAACGGGAAGAAGAACGGAGAAAACGCCAAAAGGCGATCAGAAGAAATCAGGAACGCGAACTGCGGATGAACCGGGGGTACATGGTATTTTTATCTGCCGCTGTCGCGATCACATGTCTGGTGTCTGCGGCTTATATACATATTCAATCAGATATTACAACACATATGAACAATATCTCGGCATTAGAAAGCGAGATTACGAATTTAAAAACGGACAATGACACTACGTTAAAGAGAATCAATACCTCCATAGACTTAAACCAGATCAAGGCACAGGCGATCGGAGAACTCGGAATGGTATATGCTTCTCCGCAGCAGGTGGCTTATTACAGCATAGAAGATGCCGATTATATGACACAGTATAGTGATATACCGTCAAAATAATATAAAGCAGGTGACGTTTTGGCAGCAAAGAGGAAAAAAGAACCGGCAAAATTTCCGCTCAGAATGCGGAAAAAATTAGTTGTGACATTTGGAATGATTACGGTGCTTTTGGTCGGATTGATTATCCGATTGATGTATATCGAAGCAAGCAGCGGTAAAAAATACGAAAAGATAGTACTTGCACAACAGGAATATGACAGCACGATTCTGCCATATCAAAGAGGTGACATCTTAGATGCAAAAGGAAATGTGTTAGCAACCAGTACCGATGTATATAATGTCATCTTAGATTGCAAGGTCTTAACGAGCAAAAGCGAATACAAAGAGCCGACCATCAATGCGTTGGCAGATTGTTTTGCGGATTTGTCTAAGGAAGAATTGGAAACGCTCGTAGAAGAAAAACCAAACAGCCAGTACAATAAATTGTTAAAAAAACTGCCTTATGATGAGGTTCAAAAATTTGTGGAATTGCAAAATGACACCAAGAACAATCCGAATATCAAAGGCGTATGGTTTGAAAAAGAATATCAGAGAAGTTATCCGTACGGAACGCTTGCCGCGTCCGCAATCGGCTTTACAACCTCGGGAAACTTGGGAATCGGGGGACTTGAGGATTCTTACAATGACGTTTTAAACGGAGTCGATGGAAGACAGTACGGGTATCTGAATACAGACAATAACTTTGAAAAAGCAGTGAAAGAGCCGACCAACGGATTGACACTGACCTCAACTTTGGATGTCAATATTCAATCCGTAGTGGAGGAAAAAATCAAAAAATTCAATGACGAATATCAGAATGCCGCATATGAGGGCAACGGAAGCCAGCATACCGGTGTGATTGTAATGAATCCGCAAAACGGCGAGATTCTCGCAATGGCAAACTATCCGAATTTTGACTTGAATAATCCGAGAGATTTGAGCGGTTATTATACGGAAGAAGAAATTGCGGCAATGAGTGAAGATCAGCAGTTGGACGCACTCAATAAGATTTGGGAAAATTTCTGCATTACCTACACATACGAACCGGGTTCTACCGTAAAACCTCTTACGGT
>CAKRJK010000025.1 GCA_934351705.1 uncultured Lachnospiraceae bacterium | reverse complement strand
GTGTAGCCGTCGGTTTGAGTCAGGTACAGACCGATGCCAATCTGGAAGTGAAAAGTGCCGTGGACAACATCAATGCCATTGCGAAAAAAATCGCACTCATCAATAACCAGATCAACACCATTGAGATGCAGGGTGGTCACGCGAATGAACTGAGAGACCAAAGAGCATTGCTGCTGGATGAATTGTCACAGATTGTTCCGATCGAGACAAACGAAGTAGAGGTTATGGATACCAATAACGAATACTACGTCGGCTGTACAGAATTTACGGTAACAATTAACGGACAGACTTTGGTAGACACAAGAGAATACAGACAGTTAGAATGCAAAACACGTGAAAATAAAATCAATCAATCCGATGTAGACGGACTGTATGATATTGTGTGGGCAGACACGGGTACGGATTTCAATGCGACAGCCAAAAGCATGTCGGGTTCCTTAAAGGCATTACTTGATGTCAGAGACGGAAATAACGAAGAAAACTTCCGCGGAACAGTTCAAGAAGCGTCAGGAAACAAATTGGTAATCACGAATCCGACACAGGCTTCGGTGGAAAAAATGACCATGCCGGAAGAGGGAACCCTCACCATATGCAATAAGAAATTCAGTTACAGTGCATTTGAAGTAGAGTTTGACGGAAACGGAAACGCAACCTATACCTTCACTTTAGATGACAATTTAAGTACAACTGCCGGTGCGGGACTGTTAGGACATGAAGCCGCAATCGGAGAGTCCGTGGATTTCATGGGCATTCCTTATTACAATGCACAGTTAAATGAGTTTTTAAGAGCGTTTACGGCAAACTTTAACGACATTGAAATGACAGGACAGGATTTGAACGGAGATCCGATGAAAGCGTTTTTTGTGGCAAAGAACATGGTAACCGGAGACGAGGAAGACCTGCTTTCTTCCGACCAGTACACTACCGTAAGTTCTTCCATAAACAGCTACTACAAGATGACGGCATCTTCATTCAAGGTATCAAAAAGATCAGAAAAAGATGCAAGTTTTTTCAGCAGTACGACAGATGTAGTCGGCAAGCCGGATGCGTATGAGCTGATAGACAAATTAATGCCGTTAAAGAGCGAGGGAAAATTGTACCGCGGTTCCGGTGCAGACGGATTTTTGCAGTGTATCATATCCGATATTTCCGTCGATGCGGAAGAATCAAAGCTCTTTTATGAGAACTACAACAATATAGAAAAGACAATTACAAATCAAAGATTATCCGTTTCGGGTGTCGATGAAGATGAAGAGGCACTGGATCTGGTAAAATTCCAGAACGCATACAATCTTGCATCAAAGATGATATCCGTTATGGCGGAGATGTACGATCAGTTGATTTTAAATACGGCAGTATAAGGAGGGATTTTCAATGCGTGTTACAAACACAATGATCATGAATCATTCGGCAAACAACATGAATATTAACAAAGGATATGTGGATTCGCTGAACAATCAGATGTCTTCACAGAAAAAAATCCAAAGACCGTCCGAAGATCCGGTTATTGCCATCAGAGCACTTCGCTTGAGAAGTACATTAAGTGAGATAGACCAGTATTATAAGAGAAATATTCCGGATGCGGAATCCTGGTTAGATGTAACCGAGACAGCATTAAAGAATATGAAAGATATTTTGACAAGCGTGTATAAACAGTGCAACAACGGTGCGACAGATACTCTGAATGAATCGGACAGAAATACGATCTTAAAAGAGTTGACAGCTCTGCGTGAGCAGATATATGCGGAGGGAAATGCAGATTATGCGGGAAGAACCGTATTTACCGGATACAAGACCAACGAAAGCCTGACATTCAAAGAGGCATCTTCCGAGGAATCCTATACCATTACGGAAAAATTGAACTATGATGATGTTTCACAGAAAACCTATTACTCAGGATTGTCCTCTGTGCCGACAACCGATCAGATCACACAGGGACAGGCACCGACAACCGATGTACAGGATCATACATACAGCCGGATCCGGCTGGCATATGATAATCTGGATGACGGAAATATCGAGTTGACTTATACGGACGAAAACGGAGTCCAGCAGCCGATCACCTCCATGCCGATCACCTATAAGACGGATGACGGGGCAACGGTAACGGATACGGTATCATTGATCACCAACAGAAGTTACAACGATTGGCAGGACGCACACAATTTCCAGGTGGGAGACAATGCGATTTTATACATCAAAGAAACCGGAGAATTGATTCTCGGAAAAAATGTAGCCGCAAAGTTAAACGAAACAAAACCGGAAATGCAGATCACTTACAACAAAACAGGATTTAAAAAAGGCGAGCTTAGACCGGAGCATTACTTTGACTGTGTCAAAAATACCGATCCTGCAAAACCGATTACCTATGTAAAAGAGGAGCAGAAAATTGCTTATACAATCGCATTTAACCAGACATTAGAGGTTAATGTGGAGGCGTCGGATGTATTCGATGAGAACATCGGACGTGATGTGGATGAACTGACAGATGCGGTTCAGATGGCGATTACAGCACATCAGAAAGTAAAAGACATTGAAGGACTGATGAAAGAAGAGCGCTATGCGGATAAAGATTCGCAGGAGCTTTTACAGGGCTGGCTGGATGCGGCAAAAAAAGAGGCATCTTACGCAGACGACAATATGAAGACGCTTTATTCACACGGAATCACAGCCTTCCAGGGATACTTATCCGATGTGACACAGGCAGCAACAGATGTGGGAACAAGAGGAAACCGTCTGGATATGACAAAGTCCCGGATGGAGAATCAGCAGATGACATTTGAACGGCTCAAATCTTCAAACGAAGACAGAGACTTGTCAGACATTATCATTGATTACACAGCGGCATACACCGCATATCAGGCATCTATGCAGGCATCAAGTAAAGCAATTCAACAGACATTGTTAAATTACATCTAGGAGGTAGCACATGAAATTAGAAACCAAAATATTCGGAGAGATTGATATAGAAGACGATAAGATTCTCGATTTTGAAAAAGGAATCATCGGATTTCCGGATTTGAGAAAATTCACCTTGATCTATGATGAGGACAGAAAAGACGGGGCAAATATCATCTGGCTTCAGTCATTGGATGAGCCGGCATTTGCAATGCCTGTCATGAATCCGCTTTTAGTAAAAGAAAGCTATAATCCGAGCGTAGAGGACGAACATCTGAAATCATTGGGCGAACTGGGAGAAGACAATCTGCTGGTATTGGTAACGGTAACCGTTCCGCAGGACATCAAAAAAATCACAGTAAACTTAAAAGCGCCGATTGTAATAAACGCACAGAAGCGAAAAGCAGTACAGGTGATTGCGGAAGACGAAGATGTAAAATACGAGATTTATGATATATTACAAGAAAAAAAAGAAAAGGCAGGTGAGTAGGGATGCTGGCACTTACGAGAAAAAAAGGCGAATCTTTGGTTATCAACAACAATATCGAGGTCACGGTATTAGAAATTCGTGGGGATCAGGTAAAACTCGGAATCTCTGCTCCAAAAGACGTATCTATTTACAGACAGGAAGTATATCTTCAGATTCAAGAGGAAAATAAAGCGGCATCGGGAGTCGCAAGTGCAGAAGCATTAAAAAAATTATTCTAAAAACATAAACTTTTGGAAAAATAATCCGATATAAACAGTAGATAACAAGAAACGACGGTAATCACATGGAGGTGATACACATGGCAATTGAAGCAGTAAAAAATACAGCAGCATATCAATCAGCAACGCCAAGTGTCACAAGAGAGGCAGTACAGCCTATCCAGACACAGGCACAGACAGAATCAGCACCGACGGCGGATGTGATTCAAATTGATAGCAGAGCGGGAGAGCAACAGGGAAGTAATCAGAACGCTCCGGTAGGCAACGAGAACTTGAAAAAAGCAATTGAGCAGATTAATAAAAAAGCTGCCAATTCAGAAGCAGTCTTCGGAATACACGAAGCAACCAACCGTGTCACAATCAAGATTGTAGATAAGACGACAAAAGAAGTAATCAAAGAATTTCCGCCGGAAGAAACGCTAGACATGATAGCAAAGGCTTGGGAATTAGCCGGAATCATGGTGGATGAGAAGAGATAGGAGGCAGGCGACATGGCAGTTCGAGTAACAGGTTTAGTATCCGGAATGGATACCGATTCCCTTGTACAGGAATTAGTGTCTGCATATGCGACAAAAAAAGATGATGTTACAAAGGCTCAGACAAAATTATCCTGGACACAGGATTCCTGGAAAGAGATGAATAATAAAATCTACGGATTTTATACCGGCTCACTCAGCAATATGAGATTGTCCGGTAATTTTACCAACTTGAAAAAGACGACATTGTCCGATCCGACAAAGGCAACGATCACAGCAGACGCAAGTGTATTAAACGGTACACAGACGTTAAAAACAAACAAATTGGCAACAGCCGGATATTTGACCGGTAAAAAGTTAGAGAACGCAAAAGATCCTTATACCGCCAAGACAACGCTTTCTGAGTTGGGAATTAAATCGGGAAACATGACCATCGAGGTAGGCGGAAAGAAGAAAACCATCGAGGTTACCGATGACATGACAATCGCAGATTTTACATCTGCTTTATCAGAGCAGGGTGTATCTGCAAGTTTCGACGAAAAACAGCAGAGATTTTTTGTAAACTCTAAAGAGACAGGACTTGCATCCGATTTCAATTTTGTAGTTGAGTCACAGGAAGACTTAGACAGATTAGAGAGCTTGGGACTTGCGACGGCAGATGATGTGAAGAAGATCACAGGTCAGGAAGTTAAAAGCGAGGACTATGCAACCAAACAGGCAGCAGAAAATGCAGAGATCGAATTGAACGGAGCAATCTTTAAAGGCGAGAGCAATACATTCCAGATTAACGGACTGACAATTACTGCGACAGGTGTGAGTGATTCCACAATGAGTCTGGTAACAGAGACAGATGTCGATGGAATCTACGACAGCATTAAGAGCTTCTTAAAAGATTACAACGATTTGATCAAATCTATGGACGAGGCATACAATGCAGAGCAGGCAAAAGGATATGAGCCGCTGACCGATGATGAAAAAGCAGAGATGTCAGATAAAGAAGTTGAGAAGTGGGAAGAAAAAATCAAAAAATCCCTGCTCAGAAGGGACTCTACCTTGGGTTCTATCTCTTCCATGATGAAGGTCCAGATGGCAAAATCTTACGAAGTGAACGGCAAGACTTACAGCCTTTCTTCTTTCGGAATTAAGACATTGGGATACTTTGTTGCATCAGATAATGAAAAAGGTGTTTACCATATCGACGGTGACAGCGAAGACGATTCCACAAAAGCAAATGAGGATAAATTAAGAACAGCGATCGCAAATGATCCGGAAGCGGTAGCAGGATTCTTCCAGCAGTTAGCAAAAGGTGTGTACACCGAACTCAACAAAAAGATGGGAACCACAGACTTGAGCAGTGCATTCAAAGTTTACAACGATAAACAGATGCAGAAGGATTACGACAACTACACCAAGTCTATCAAAGCTTGGGAGCAGAAACTTCAGGATAAAGAGGACTACTACTACAAACAGTTCAGTGCAATGGAGACAGCACTGTCCAAGTTGAATTCACAGCAGAGCCAGTTATCAGGATTGTTGGGAACATCGTAAAAATAAGGGGGATGAATATATGGCACCAAATAATGCGTATCAGGCATATAACAATAGCAAGGTATTGACAGCTTCACCGGCTGAATTAACCCTTATGCTATACGATGGAGCTATCAAATTCTGTAATATTGCGATTATGGGTATCGAGCAAAAAGATATTGAGAAAGCACATATCAATATCAAAAAGGTAGAACGCATTATCGGAGAGTTTCAGGCAACACTGGATTTCAAGTATGAAGTAGCAAAAGACTTTGACAATGTATACAATTATCTGTTAGATCGTCTGACAGAAGCAAATGTCAAAAAAGATAAAGAAATCTTAGAAGAAGTATTAGGACACCTTCGTACCATGCGTGATACATGGAAAGAGGTTATGCGTGCCAACAAACTGGCAAAAGCCAATTAGGAGACTTTTATGCAGGAAAAGAGTTATATCCAGATATTAATCCAGAGCCTTCACAATAAAGTGGAGGCTTTGGATAATATTATACAAAAGAATAAAGAGCAGTTCGAGATTCTTTCGGAAGAAGAAGCGGATATGGATGCGTTTGAAGAAAACGTCAGAGCAAAGAGCGAATTTGTTGATAAAATTGTCTTTTTAGATGACGGATTTGAAGAGGTTTATACCAGAGTAAAAGAAGAACTGGACACAAACCGGGAAGCTCATGCCGATGAGATCAAGCAGATGCAGGAACTAATATCCGAAATCACCGAGCGGAGCATGACCGTTCAAGCGCAGGAGCAGCGTAATAAAGAACTCGCAACACAACAATTCTCAAAAGCCAGAAAAAAACTTCGCAGCGTAAAAGCGGGAAGTAAAGCTGCGGCACAATATTATACCAATATGCAGCAGCTAAACGTCATCGACCCGCAATTCATGGACAGAAAAAAATAAACCGTCTTAAGAGATTACAAATTGCATTTGCTGACCGGGGAGCCGTCTAACAGGAATGTCCATTCAGCAAAGATATTTTCGAGAACTTTTGTGTGGCAGTTATATAGAGGTCAAAACAAAACGTAACAGCAGTATCAGACTGTTTGAGACACGTAAGTGTCGAGTTTCTGATACTGCGGTTTTATAACGTCTGTTTGGACCTCTATATTACTGCCACACAAAAGTTCTCGTTTATCTTTGTTGAATGGACATTCCTGTTAGACGGCTCCCCGGTCAGCAAATGTAATTTGTAAGCCCCCTCCCGATCAACAATAATGATCTAACATCAACCCCGAATAAACAGAAGTCACATAAGGCGTAGCCTCAATATGATTCGGATTCTTATAAGCCACAATCACTTTGTTCACATATTTCATAGGATTGATAGAGGCTTTGGTAGCCTTATCGTTAAGAGCATCTTTAAATGCGTTCAGCACAGAAAAATTCGCCTTTGCATCCGTGGAAGAAATCGCATCCGATAAAAGAGCTTTATCTAATTGAATCTTACCGTCATCCGCAGTCCTCAACCCGATAGACTCAAGCTCATTGGAAAACGCGTTCGGAACACTTCGCATATCATATAAAAGACGATTGCCCTGCTGGCTTGCACCGGCACTGGTTGTCGCAATATCAATAATGGAGTTGTAAGACTCGATCAGATCATTGAGATTGTCTGCGACAGCGTCCACGCTCGTCTTGTAGCCCACGGTTTCGCTCTGTCCCGGTGGGGTAACATTCTTTAAAGTCAATTCAAACGTGTTGTCAATCGTAACGGTGTTGGAATACGAAGAATACTCCTGTCCGTTCAATAAAAATGAAGAATTTTCAGCCGGATAAGTAATGTGGTTGATACCCAGCTTGTTCATTACCGCATAAGAACCGGTCGTTCCCTCGGGAACAATATTAAAAAGAGAGGTTTCGTCCGCACTGAGTCCTGTCTGCGTAGACACAATGCTCAATGCACTCTCGGAATGTTCATTTGAAAGAATCTCTGCCCGCAGACCGATGTCTGCGTTGTTTACCAATCGGGCGAGTTTGTTTAGAACATCTCTGTTTTTCTCGCCGTCATTAATGTTAAACTGAAATTCATAAGAAGCCGAAGGGGTATCCAGATCAAAAGAATACGCACCGGTCTCCATATCTTTGCCGTTGTCCGACAAAAAATTACCGATATTTATCTGTGGAGTCGCAAGTTTGCGGATCTCAATCTCGAAATCATTCACAGAATCGGACTGACGGCCGTTGCCGATATATTTTGCCTCCACAATGTCCTCGTTGGACGAAGAGGCAACTTTTTTTGAAAAAGCACTCTCGATGCCGTGGCCGTCTGTGGAAAGAGAAGAGATCACATTCTTGATCTGACGGGCACTCTCTTTGACGTCAATGACAAATTTTGTCACATCTTTGGAGTGTGAAATCTTATAAAGAGGAGATTCCTGATTAACTTTTACGATCTTGTTGTAAATATCACGAAGTTCACTCTTTTTATGAGAGTCATAACGGGATACTCTCGAATTTGAATATGTACTTAGATAATAATTATAAACTGAATCAATCGCAGCCATAATCCGTTCCCCTCCTTTCCTCCATGAAATATGCACAATGCATCAAGGGTATCATAATATAAATCCATTTATATAACTACATTATAATATGAATTTATTCATTTGTCATTTAGCAAATAGGCAAAAAATACCATATCTGTTAACGTATATATCGACAAAAATCACAAGAAATTAAGAGAAAATCCAAAAAAATAAGCCAAATACGGGCAGGAAACTTGGCAAAAGGTATTGACGTGCAAAAATGATTGTGCTATATTAGACTAGCGATGGAAGTAGGTCTTTTTTTTATGCCTAAAAACAGAAAGAATTAAAGTGGAGGTGGAAGTTGTGCGCACGAAGATAACATTGGCATGTACAGAATGTAAACAGCGTAATTACAACATGACAAAGGACAAGAAAGCTCATCCGGACAGAATGGAAACAAAGAAATATTGTAGATTCTGCAAAACTCATACATTACACAAAGAAACAAAGTAAGTAGGACAGGATAGAGCAAAGGAAGTGACCAAGATGGGAGAAACCAATAATAATGAAAGCTCTCAGGCAAAAGAGAGTCGGTTTGCCGGTCTGAAGGCTGAATTTCAAAAGATCATTTGGCCTGATAAAGAATCACTCACAAAACAGACGACAGCAGTTGTAGCAACATCTGTTGTTTTAGGTTTGATTATCGCACTTTTGGATTATATTATCCAATATGGTGTGGATTTCCTAGTAAACTTATAATGGAGGCAGAGGTGATTTTATGGCAGAGGCACACTGGTATGTCGTTCATACCTACTCAGGATATGAGAATAAGGTAAAGGCGAACATTGATAAGACAATTGAAAACAGACATCTTGAAGACCAGATACTGGAAGTTCGGGTTCCGATGCAGGATGTTGTTGAACTGAAAAATGGTGCTAAGAAGCAGGTTCAGAAGAAAATGTTTCCGGGTTATGTACTTATTAATATGGTAATGAATGATGACACATGGTATGTTGTCAGAAATACCAGAGGCGTTACCGGATTTGTTGGTCCGGGATCGAAGCCCGTACCGCTCACTGAAGCTGAAATGAGACCATTGGGAATCAAATCAGACAACATAGTAGTCGATTTTGCAGAAGGAGACACCGTGGTAATAACCGGAGGCGTATGGAAAGATACGATCGGGGTTATTCAGGCGATGAACTACGGAAAACAGATTGTGACTATTAATGTAGAACTTTTTGGTCGCGAAACACCGGTAGAGATCAGTTTCGCAGATGTAAGAAAGACAAACTAAACTAACAAGGAGGACTTATCCAAATGGCAAAGAAAGTAGAAGGATATATTAAATTGCAGATTCCGGCTGGTAAAGCAACACCGGCACCACCTGTTGGACCTGCACTTGGACAGCACGGCGTTAATATCGTAGAGTTTACAAAACAGTTTAACGCAAAGACTGCTGATCAGGGAGACTTAATCATCCCTGTAGTAATCACTGTATATGCAGACAGAAGCTTCAGCTTCGTAACAAAAACACCGCCGGCACCGGTATTGATCAAGAAAGCTTGTAATATCAAATCCGGTTCTGCAGTACCACAGAAAGACAAAGTAGCTACAATTTCCAAAGCAAAAGTACAGGAAATCGCAGAGCTTAAAATGCCGGATTTAAATGCAGGATCATTAGAAGCTGCAATGAGCATGATTGCAGGAACCTGCAGAAGTATGGGTGTAGTTGTAGAGGACTAGACCGTAACCAACTTGGTGAAATCAAGTCGTAAGACGCAGATTGAACCTTTATAACAAATCAAATCGCAAAAAAGACTGAAACGAAACAATCGTGGGAGGGACTACTCCCGATATTACCACTAGGAGGTTTTAAAGAATGAAACGAGGAAAGAAATATGTAGAAGCTGCAAAAAACATCGACAGAGGCGCTCAGTATGATGTTGATGAGGCAATGGGCCTTGTAAAAAAAGCAGCAGTTGCAAAATTTGATGAAACAATCGAAGCTCATATCAGAACAGGTTGTGATGGACGTCATGCAGAGCAGCAGATCCGTGGAGCCGTTGTATTACCGCAC
>CAKRJK010000024.1 GCA_934351705.1 uncultured Lachnospiraceae bacterium | reverse complement strand
GCAAGCCCTTCCTCTGCTGTCTTTTCATCTACAAAATGAAATCCCAGGGAATTATCTTTTTTCATGTTTTTTACCAAATCATCACCTACATGAAGTTGTTTCCCCTGATATTCTATCGGTTTGTCTTCATTGACTACCGCTACAGGAAGTTGTTCCAATCTTCCATAAGGATCCCACATTGCTCCAACAAAAATCGCCGTATAAATGGTTGGTATCAAGATAATTGCCACCATAACCGCAATCATAAATTTGCTGTTTAACAGACTTTTCCATTCCTTTTTTAACATGTATAATCCTCCTTACAGGAAGACTTTAACACAAAAACATAAACTTACACTCACAATCTCCTAAACAGTTCTTTTTTATTTTCTAAACATTTTCTAAATTCAGACGATAACCTGCTCCCCAGACTGTCTCTATAATCTTTGGATTCTTACTGTCCTCCTCAATTTTTTCACGAATACGATTGATATGTACCGTAACAGTGACACTATCCCCTACATAGTCATAACCCCATATCTTCTCAAAAAGCTCTTCTTTAGAAAAAACAATATTCGGATTCATCGCCAGAAATTTGAGCAGTTCAAACTCGCGATTTGGAAACTTAATCTCCTCGCCGCCCTTATAAACCTTCCAGCTTCTCGTGAGAATCTCAATATTTTGGATGCGGATGATATCCTGCTTTGCCTTATCTTTTTCCTTGCCTTTGCGATAACCTTTGGTCAATCGTTCATAACGGCTCAGATGAGATTTTACCCGTGCAACCAGCTCCGCAGGATCAAACGGCTTTGGAATATAATCGTCCGCTCCGATTCCCAGTCCCAGTACTTTATCAATCGATTCTGTGCGTGCCGTAACCATCAGAATGGGAATATCAATCTCATTTCGTATTTCCCGACAGATGTCATATCCGTTTTTTCCCGGAAGCATCAGATCCAATATAACCAAATCATAATTATTTGCCAAAACCCGCTCGATTGCTTTCTCTCCGTCTGTCTCTACCTCTGTTTCAAATCCATTGATCTCGAGGTAATCTTTTTCTAACATTGCAATCTCTTCTTCATCTTCTACAATCAATATTTTTGTTGCCATTACGATACTCCTTTCTTGTCTGAAATCGGCAGTATAATCCGAATACAAAATCCGTTCCGGTTTGATGCCTCGATCGCTCCCTTATGCTGCTCTATAATTCGTTTTGCGATATATAATCCCAATCCGTCTCCGTCTCTTTTGCTGTTTCTCGCTTCATCACCCCGGTAAAATTGTTCAAAGACATACGGTAATTTTTCTTCTGCGATTCCTTCTCCGTCATCTGTAATCTCAATCAATGCCCGGTCTTGTTTTTTGCACAAATTCAATCGAATCGTTACGTGGTCCTTACTGCGATACTTCATGCTGTTTTCTACAATATTATAGATTACTCTTTCCATCTGCTCTTTATCAATGTCCACATATATCTCACTTTGTGCGGCATGGTAAATAATGTCCGTATCCTTTTCTCTTAAATCATTCTGTGCCTGATCGATCATGTTTTGTAAAAAATGTCCGATGTCCGTCGGTTCCGGATAGAGCGGTATTGTTCCGTTTTCCATCTTAGAATACATTAATAATTTTTGCAATAAGACATCCATCGCACAGGCTTTCTGATATGCGATGTCAAGATACTGCTGCTGTTTTTGCGGTGTGTTTGCCACTCCGTCTTTGACTCCCTTAATGTAACCTTTGACAGAGGTGAGCGGTGTCCTCAGATCATGGGAAATTCCTGCTATCATCTCTGTTTTGGCTTTTTCATATGCCTCGGAACGTTTAATATTTTCTGCCAGACTTTCCTGCATGGTGTTAAAGGATAAACACAGCTTTTCAAATTCTTCTTCTCCCTGGTATTCCACCGGTTCCGTAAAATCTCCATCCTCGACGCGGTTCGCCCCGTCAATTAATTTCTCGATCGGTTCCACAATCTGATTTTCAAATTTGCTGCTGAAATAACGGCTGATTTTGACAATGATCATAATTGCAAGAATTCCGATAACCACAAAAACGGGGATAATCCAATGCAATATTTTTTCCTGTGCCTGCGTGATTCGGCTGTCCGGTACATCTTTTAGTGCAACTGCCTGGTATTCATCCGCTCCGACATGATATGTTTTAAAAATCATTGTGGAACTTTTCCACACAAAGACATCTGCCTCCTCCTGCTGCGTTACATATTGCATCAACCGCTTCTTATCCTTTTCTTCCTCCGCTGAAAATTCAGAAAATATTTCGTGTCCGTTTTTTTCCAGATAAAGCCGGTAGCCGTTTTCTCTGACTTGTGTCTCAAATTCTTTTTGATTTTCCTCCGAAAACGGATAGGAGTCCATCAAATTGACTACCTCGACCGAACGCTCCTCTAATTTTGCGTAGTTGGCTAAACGGTCCAGATAAGTACGCTCTAAAATCTCTATGATGATGACACTGATTGTTAATAGGGATAAAAGGGCAAACAGTAAGATTCTTGTGTTTGTCCGGGATAGACGTTTTCGAATTGTCATATTTTGTGTTTTTCCTCCATTTTGTCTATGTTTTGTCTATGATATATAAGTTTACTGTATAAAGATAAACTGGGATGGGGGAAAATGTAAATTTTTTATAAACAGTTGGGTGGGGGCTCTTTTTTCTATCACATTAGCAACTGCTTGATCATCTATATTTTTTACATATAAGAAGTATTTCACTAGGATTTTCCAAAAATTCGCTTTATGGCTGTTCTTACCGCGCTATTAGCTACCTTTTCTGTTGTTGTTGATTTTAACTATAGTCCCTGTTATTTTTGGGTATGATATAATCTCTTTGCACAGGCAAATGCCATGGGGATTCTTACGATAAAGTTGCCAGAACTATGAAGAAACATTTCGAAGAGATGTCAAGGAATGACCACTCGACAGAAAGACCGTTTCAAGTTTGTTGTTAAACCGCATTAATTATCATAGAAGATCGTCTGACCACTGACTTATTGTCAGTGGTTTTATCCCGCCTCAATTTCTTCGATAATTGATTGAAGCATTTCATCTTCGGTCATTTCATCTAAGTAAAAACGATCTCCATCTTCAAATCGATTCAAAATTGCATCTTCACGATCCAAGGCATATTCTACACACAGCGCATTTTCTCCCGGAAATTCAAACAATCTAAAGTACAGCCCATCTTTGTGTTTAAAACACTCTTTGTCTTTTATATTTTCCCGCTCATATAATGCATTTAGTCTAATTTTGATTTTTTGAAACATCTCATTTCTCTGTTCCGTCCAACTCATAATGATGAGTTCCTCCTTTCCCGGTAGAGATTTTATAATATGCTCCACCGTGCTCACTTCCTTTCTCTGGGTGGGACTGCAATATTCCATCACCACCAAAATTCGGTCTCAACTCCATCTCCCTGCTCAAATGGTATGTTCTTGCATTTTCCTCTCCCGAGACATTTTGCCTCACACCCACTTCGTTGCAAAGCTGTTTTCAATCCTTGAGGTGTATATGCTTGAAGCATCTTAGGGTGGCTTGCAATTCTCTCAACCAATTCTAATCCGTTCTCTTGTTTTATTCGTTCTTCTTTTTCTTTTGGTGTTTCTATTTTAACACTCTCTTTTCCATTTTTCTTTTTCTGTCCATACATTTCAATTTTTTCCATCTTCCGGATTATAATTCACCATACATCGGTAGCTTTGATTCCTTACACTGTTCGGGTATGTATATTCGCCAGCAAGAACCTTACACCAGTCACAACATCCACGCACGAATTATCTTTTACACTTTTTGCAGCATGCAGGGAATTTTATTATATGCGTATCTGGTGGCAATTTAAAAAAATGCTTATTCCCACATGCAGGACTATACCATGCGAGCGTCATTTTATCACCTAATATCATCATAATATTTGACTATGATAATGTTAATTCAAAATAACTTAATGTTATACTAATACCATGCAACAATATCTTCAAGTATGAATTTCTTATTTTGAAAATACTTTTTATAGCATATATCTTATAGCTTCCAAATTCATCACTTTTTGCCACAGTCAACACATCGACTTCTCCAGTATTTTCATTTATAGAAACAGTTCCAAAATCATCTTTTTCATCAGGATAATAGTTGAAGGCTATCTTCCCATCGTACTGGTTTATTAATTTCAATTTTAGTATCTAACTATTCCTTTTTCAAAAATCTCGTAATTCGGCAAAGTAATTATACTTTTTTCCGCTAGTGTATACACCCCTTCGTATATAATATTATTCTTTTCCGTAAGCAAAGATACAAGTCTCTCTTGGCGCAATAATGATACATCATGAGGTGTTATATCTTTTTCCTCAAACAGGTCTCGGAATGATTGCGCTATATCGTAATCTGATGCAAATTTTCTTGTTTCTCCATGCTCAAACATAGGCTTCTTTTGAACGCATGTTCGCGTGCAGTCTTTATAGTTCTTTCACTCATACCCGCACCACATTGATTACCATTTTCTTAATTACTGTACCTTTATCCCTATTCACCAATTTTCCATAACAATTCTGTGCATGTAAATCTCTCTCTTCTCCAAAAGTGTCATTTTCTCATTAAGCCCACCTCTGTTTTTACTCCAATGCTCTTACCCGTAGTCTTTGATTCCTGCGCACATTTAAAACCTGCAATCTTTAATCTGTCCGATAGTTTCTGCAAATCATTCTCCTCGCAGAACTCATTATATACGACATTTTACTGACGTAGTTTATATGCAAATCTATCGTAATTCTCCTAAACAATTTCTTTGGCATCTACCTCCGATATTGAATCAATCTCTCTGTTTTGTATCATAACTTCTCGTTTTTTTCCTAATAGCACACTACTTTTGCTGACTTTCATATAGTTTGCGACTTTCCTCTGCTATAGTTCCCTATTATTTCTTGGTATGATATAATAAATACGAAGGCTGGGTGTGTGGAGAGTACGCTATAGTTCCCTATTATTTCTTGGTATGATATAATACTTAACTTAACAAGCAGCATTGTGTCTGTGCTATAGTTCCCTATTATTTCTTGGTATGATATAATTGTTATCCACTTCATGTTTGGCGGTGTCATGCTATAGTTCCCTATTATTTCTTGGTATGATATAATTCCGATCATTTCCGCTTTTTCTTCTGTCAGCTATAGTTCCCTATTATTTCTTGGTATGATATAATAAAAACTTAGTACCTTAACGGACAAATACGCTATAGTTCCCTATTATTTCTTGGTATGATATAATAAAAAAGAAATATTGGTGACGATAGAGCCAGCTATAGTTCCCTATTATTTCTTGGTATGATATAATCATTTTAGATATAGCATCACGGCAGCAGTAGCTATAGTTCCCTATTATTTCTTGGTATGATATAATAGAGAACAAAGGAACGCAGCAGGAGCACGAGCTATAGTTCCCTATTATTTCTTGGTATGATATAATTAAGTCTCTTACAACCCATAAGGTAGCCAGGCTATAGTTCCCTATTATTTCTTGGTATGATATAATGAAAGCCCATGACATTTTAGTTATCATGCCGCTATAGTTCCCTATTATTTCTTGGTATGATATAATATACAGCTCATACAAATAATAAACAAATCAGCTATAGTTCCCTATTATTTCTTGGTATGATATAATTTTAGTAAAATTTATTAAATCATCTGTAATGCTATAGTTCCCTATTATTTCTTGGTATGATATAATTACCGCCCCGCCTTATATGTCCCGTTTCTTGCTATAGTTCCCTATTATTTCTTGGTATGATATAATGAAGAAAGAACGGGGGATCTTGTTAAAATCGCTATAGTTCCCTATTATTTCTTGGTATGATATAATTGCCGTAAATGTTCAACATGCCGATTGCGCTATAGTTCCCTATTATTTCTTGGTATGATATAATGATGTCGACAAAATAAGCGGTTGTTTTCTCGCTATAGTTCCCTATTATTTCTTGGTATGATATAATTAGATCCGTCGCCGTTGATGATCTGACGTGGCTATAGTTCCCTATTATTTCTTGGTATGATATAATTAGCTGAATTGTTAAATCTTTCGCCGGGAAGCTATAGTTCCCTATTATTTCTTGGTATGATATAATTCACTAGTTAAATTTGTGACACTGATTTCAGCTATAGTTCCCTATTATTTCTTGGTATGATATAATTGCAGGTAGGGTTGTTAGATAGGAGGTAAAGCTATAGTTCCCTATTATTTCTTGGTATGATATAATCATATAAGGCGAATTCTGCTCCGGCAAGCGGCTATAGTTCCCTATTATTTCTTGGTATGATATAATAAAAGATATACGACTGTGCCACCTGCTTTTGCTATAGTTCCCTATTATTTCTTGGTATGATATAATTTGGGGTCACGGCACCCTCACGCCGTTCAGGCTATAGTTCCCTATTATTTCTTGGTATGATATAATATAGGAACAAGAATCCCGCATAACCACTACTGTTATGCGGGATTTCTTCATTAAAAAACCGATCCTTTTCACGATATTTCCATACGATTTTTCTCTTTTAAAAAATATTAAGTAACTCAATTGCCTCTTTTGTATCATTGAATGTCGGCTCTCCTAACAAAACATGAATAGATTCATATTGTTTTTCTGTAATTGTTAACAGCCGAATAGATCCCCTTTCCGGAATATGTTGCTCCAGTCTTGATTCATGCATTGCGACAGAATCATTTCCATTGCAGATTCTTGTATAAACAGAATACTGCAACATATGATAACCGTCTTTTAGTAAAAATTTTCTAAAATTTGCCGCTGCCTTACGTTCTCTTGCCGTACCCACCGGCAAATCAAAAAACACGATCATTCTCATAAACTTACTCATAGCGATGTACCTGTAATTTCATCAAATCTGGCAATTCCAAATCTTCCCGATTTCCCTGCAACGCACTGCTATAGCTTGCAACTGCCTTATCTATACAATTACTAAGTATATGCTTTTCTCCTCTTATCAACATATCATAGTTTACAATTCCATATAAATCTCTCTTTATTTCGGGAGTCAGGGCACTGTCAATTTCCGAAATATCAAATCTTCCCGATACATATAAATCAACTACCGGGCGAAACACTTCTATAAAATCATCCGCTAAATTATAGCTGTTTAATTCACTGCTATGAAATAAGCCTATTGATGGTTCCATCCCATAACAGATAATGGAACGTGCTATCATGCCTCTTACAATCGCATACCCATAATTTAATGCCGAGTTAATAATATGATCATCTCCCCTGGAAAATCCCAATCCATATAATCTGCGGAAATAAAATGCCGCCGCTTTTGCCTCAACATTTGTCTTATCACCTGATTGTACTTCTTTTGTCATCCTTAGAAGTTCTTCCCAACCATCTATTCCCAATAGTTTGATACACATGGCCTGATTTTCTATTTTCTTCATGACAATCTGCTGCCATAGTCTTTTTTGTCTCGGCTTACTAAGATGAATCTGGCATTTCAACAATTTATAATGCCTGCTGTGCCGCACCATAGGTAACAGCACAGCATTTGGCAAATGCTTTTCATCACAAACATAAAGAGCAATCCCCATTTCTGCCATCTTCTGTAAGAAGTAACTGGATAGTATAACAGATTGATTCTCGATCAAGATACTGTTGATATCCTCTAACGGTATTGTTATCTCATCCGTTGCACCTATGACAAGCTGCTGATTTTTAATATGTAATTTTTGTATGCTGTCAATTTTGATATTTCGATAACCCATCTTATGAAAATCCCATTCTCTTCTCTTGTTTTACTTCTGTTATATTTCCTAGTACGTCGATATGATATTTTTTCAGTTCTTCTAAAGATTGCACCCCTAGACTTTTAAATTTATAACTTTTATCATGTGCAACGCCCTTAATACTTGCGTTGCCAACGTCCGCTCCCGTATAATAAACCATAGCTTTTTTCAAAATGACTTTTTCTCCATGAACACCTTTTGCTGGTTTACCCGTAGAATGAACAAACTCAATTAAATCTTTGGAATACAAACTGAACAAAAAGTTTTCGTCCTTCATGTCTTTCCACTGGCTGTATGGCTTATGAGGTTTCACTGCTTTCATTGGCAACTGTTTCTTCACTACATCCGATATGTAAACCGGCACAAAGTAGTATTTTCCATCCTCCCGGAATATATCTACTCTTACCATGCCATCATTCGCGGCAATTCCTTTTTTGCCATTTAACGGTACTCCTATTGTCATTTTTTCGTACAATTTTACTTTTTTAACAATCGGTCCCGGCGTTCCGTCTGCTTTTGGTTTATAAAACGGCTGTTCAAACGCTTTTTTTGCATTTCCGTCAAACTCCAGTAAGCGTGCTTTGAGTGCGTCGTACAAAAGCAAATCGCTTTCCTTATTATAATAATTTACGATTTCTCCATCTTTTAACTTCAGGTTTTCTAACGGAGTCCTACTCAAAACGTAGCCGCTTTCCTCAAAAAATTCTCCACCATCCTCATAGTGTCTCATGCTTCTTACCGTATCTTTATGTGCAGCACCGGTTATTTTATGCTTTGACATTTTTGATACAAAGATTGGATGTACATCCTCTAGCATCTCATCGGGATACTGTAACATTTGGTAAACATCCTTATGTGTCTCAATAAAGTTTTGTGGATCTTCTCCCATGCGAATCTCTAACTCTTCTTTAAAGTACTGCCACGGTCTTGGAATCTGTGCTCCGTACAGTTCATCCCATTTTTCTCTTGACAGTTCCTCAATGTCCAAAAGTTCTCCTGTTTCCGCATCAATCGGCTGATAGGTTGGCTTATTTTTTCCACGATATAAAATTTCCCTATATTGTGTGCTCCTTGAAATTTTGCGGATCATCCCGTCTGTGCAGCATGCCACTACCACAGCGTCCATCGCATGATGGGTATCTGTAGAACGGTCTTTTTTCGGCAATCCCCAACGCTTTTTCAAATAATCCGTAACGACACCGTTTACTGTAATGACTTTTTTCTTTTTCTCCGGTCGGCTGTATGGTGCAAACTCCAGATTGTGAAGCAGCATATCATGCACTACCGTTGTAATATACCTTGTGTCATTTAAATTTCTTTTCTTAAACTCTTTTCTTTCTTCCTGTGTGAATTCCTTTTTTAATAATTTCCGACGCTTTCTGTCATCCTTTATCTGTGCATTTACTCTGGTAACATAGTGATTCCAAACGTCTGCATCTTTTCCCAGATATTCAAAAGGAATCCGATTTCCTTTCTCCCGGTTTGCCTGTGAAGTTACCAAAATCTTATTTTGAAAGCTGTCATCAAACGTAATGCTGTATGGAAGAATGTGGTCAATATCATAACCTCCATGAAACAATCTCTCGAGAGGAATCTTTTCCCCCGTATACATACAGATGCCGTCTTGTTCTAACCATAAACGATATTTCAAAATATCCTGCCCTTTCGGCATCGCAATTCCAAGCTCCTGAATTTCTTTTTTTGCACTTTCATTGCGTTCCTGATTGGCTTTCATCCTTTTGTCCATGTCATCGCGTTCCTGACGGTTTTTGGACATTTCGCGTGCCATTTCAATATTAATTGCCTGCGGACTGCCATATTTTTTAATGATCGCGTTAATCACCTTGACCGTCTGCGAGACCGAACGCTTTACGACCGGATTTGTAATCGCATTGATTGCATCTATGATATGCTCACCTTTTAATAGTTTTGATTTTTCTCCGACCTTTTCATTCTTAAAATCATATCCTGCCTTCTCACACGCCTTGTCATAAGTCAGTCCCTCCATAAGATACGGCAAAATCTTTTTCATTGCCTTTATGGATAACCTCTGCGTCTTGGCTGGTGTCAACTCCAATAGTTTTTCTGCAGCCTCCGGTTCTAAATTAATTTTTGAAAACTCCTCCATGCGGCTGTTATCATTTTTATAACACGTTAAAATTGTTCCGATTTTATCAAACAGATCATGCTGTTCTTCTTCCGATAATGTGTCCAGATAAGAGCCTAAGCGTTTTCGATATTCATAGGTATTCAACATACTCACAAAAGTTGTGTTTTCTGTCTTTTTGATTCTTTCTTCTATAGTCGCATCCTGCTTGTTTTTCACATTATAAGTAAGAGAATTAAACAATACATCCTGCGGCAAATTGAGTTTTTTACGGACTGCTGCATACTTGACTTCTTTTTGGGACTGTAACATTTCTAAAATCAGTTCCCGCTCTTCTTGCTCCAGCGGTCTGGTCTTGCCGTCCATGTTTGTCAGCTTTAAATGATTTATTTTCTGCAATGCCACAAAAAGCTCTGCCGTATAGGTTGCTTTCGCCGCACGATATTCCCCGTCTTCAAAGGTGCATTTTCCCATACGTTCCTGAAATCCTTGCATTGCATAAGGACTTGGTGTGCCGTCTGCCTGCAG
>CAKRJK010000023.1 GCA_934351705.1 uncultured Lachnospiraceae bacterium | reverse complement strand
GCCTCATAGAGTGTGCAAAAGCTGTGGCTCATACAACAAAAAAGAAATTATTCCTCAGGATTAATAAAAGCAATTATGGAGTGTTTGAAAAAACACTCCTTTTTACTTAGAAGATGTAAAGCATTGCTATAAGATAGGGTACTTTCGCTTATACTGGAAACAGATACGAGGAAAGGAGAACTGACATGAGAATATCAACAGAGAATACAGCGTGTATCGTAGTAGATTATCAGGAGAGGATTCTGCCGACGATCGCAAAGAAAGAAGAATTGATAGAGACAAGTGTCAAATTATTAAAAGGATTAAAGATTCTGGGGGTTCCTATGTGTATTACAGGACAGTACACGAAAGGTCTGGGATTAAATATAAAAGAGATTCATGAAGCGGCGGGAACAGAGGAATACTATGATAAAATCGTATTTTCCTGTGCAAAGGTCGACGGAGTCAAGGAGGCAATCCGGGGAAAAAAGAATATTGTGCTCTGCGGTATCGAAACGCATGTATGCGTGATGCAGACCGCTTTGGATTTGTTGGATATGGGGTATCAGCCGATTGTCATTGAAGACTGTGTTTCTTCCAGAAATTTAAATGACAAAAAATATGCACTCAAGCGTATGCGTGACGCCAGAGTTATCATCACAACTTACGAGGCATTGTTGTTTGAACTTATGGAAAAAGCGGGCAGTGATACCTTTAAGCAGATTTCTAATTTGGTGAAATAGATGTTTAGACGTTTTTATCCGGGCGAATATTTAGATTCAGCCTATGAAATTGATTATAAAAAATTATATGAAGAGGGTTACCGGGGAATTATTTTCGATATAGACAATACTCTGGTGCCGCACGGTGCTCCTGCAGACGAGCGGGCAAAAAAATTGTTTGCGGAGTTAAAGGAGATAGGATTTTCCTGCTGCCTGTTGTCGAACAACAAGGAACCGCGTGTGAAAATGTTTAATGACGAGGTGCAGGTTTCCTATATTTTTAAAGCGGGAAAACCGAAGATACCCGGCTATGAGCGGGCGATGGAAGTCCTCGGAACAGACAGGACAAACACGATTTTTGTGGGAGACCAGATCTTTACGGATGTATATGGCGCAAACCGGACGGGAATCCGTACATTTTTGACAAAGCCGATCCATCCGAAAGAGGAGATTCAGATCGTTCTGAAACGTCGTCTTGAGAGAATCGTGCTATTCTTTTATAAAAAACGGTTAAAAAAGGAGCAGAAGAAAAATGAAAATAGCAATCGGAAATGATCATGCAGCAGTTGAGATGAAACAAGAGATTATGGCATACCTTGAAGAAAAGGGATATGAGGTGATCAACTTTGGAACAGATACGCATGATAGCTGCAATTATCCGGAATACGGACAGGCAGTCGGAGAGGCTGTTGTCGAGGGAAAGGCAGACTGCGGAATTTTAATCTGCGGAACCGGAGTGGGAATCTCCATTGCGGCAAATAAAGTAGAGGGAGTGCGTGCAGCTGTCTGCTCGGAACCTACCACGGCAAGATTAGTCAAAGAGCATAACAATGCCAACATCATTGCATTTGGTGCAAGAATTGTGGGAATGGAGACAGCAAAAAGCATCGTAGACGCATATCTGGGAGCAGAATTTTTGGGCGGACGCCATCAGAAACGAATCGATATGATCCATGAAATTGAGAAAAACAGGAAATAGTCTTGAAAATTCTCGTATTTTATTATAGAATGGAAAAAGCAGATTGTCAGTATATGATAATCATACAAAATGAGGAGGAATATCTATATGATATCAGCAGGTGATTTCAGAAACGGTATTACCATTGAATTGGAGGGTAATATCTATCAGATTATCGAATTTCAGCACGTAAAACCGGGTAAGGGAGCAGCGTTTGTTAGAACAAAATTAAAAAATATTATCAACGGTGGTATTGTTGAGAAGACATTCAGACCAACCGAGAAGTGTCCACAGGCTCGTATTGAGAGAGTGGATATGCAGTATTTATATTCCGATGGTGATTTATATCACTTCATGGATGTAACTACTTATGAGCAGATTGCTTTGGATGCAGATACAATCGGAGATGCGTTGAAGTTCGTAAAAGAAAACGAGATGTGTAAAGTATGTTCTCATAAAGGCAATGTATTTGCGGTAGAGCCGCCATTGTTTGTAGAATTAGAGATTACAGACACAGAGCCGGGATTCAAAGGAGATACCGCACAGGGTGCTACAAAACCGGCAATCGTTGAGACAGGTGCAAAAGTTCAGGTTCCGTTGTTCGTAGAGCAGAATGATGTGATCAAGATTGATACAAGAACCGGAGAGTATTTGTCCAGAATTTAATCAGAGTAAGCAAGAGAGCTGTATGCGATGAGTGCATACAGCTCTTTTTTTTGGTTTTTTTTAACAGTTCTTAATATTTCATGAAGTATTATGAAGAATTACCGAAACCTATTGACAAAAGACAATAAATGTATTATTGTACTAGATAAATAATACAATAAGGAGAATGGGAGGGAAATATGGAAGCACTAATAGAAGTATCTCACTTGATGAAAATATACAATCCGGGTGAGAATGAAGTCAGGGCTTTGGACGATGTATCTTTGCAGATCAGTCAGGGAGAATTTGTGGCGATTATCGGTCAGTCCGGTTCGGGAAAATCCACCTTTATGAACATGCTGGGATGTTTGGATGTGCCGACTTCCGGAAATTATTATTTAAACGGAAAAGATGTGTCCGGCTTGAGTGATGATGAGTTGTCAGAGATCCGAAACCAGGAGATTGGATTTATCTTTCAGGGATTTAATCTGATTCCGGGATTAACGGCACTTGAAAACGTAGAACTTCCGTTGATATATCGAAATGTTCCGGCGGCAACGAGAAGGGAACTTGCGGTAGAATCACTAAAGAAGGTCGGATTGGAGAAACGAATGGAACATAAACCGTCCGAGATGTCGGGAGGTCAGCAGCAGAGAGTTGCAATTGCAAGAGCGTTGGCTGCGGCACCGCCGATCATTCTGGCGGATGAGCCGACCGGAAATCTCGATTCCAAATCCAGTCGGGAGATTATGGAAATACTCGGAAAACTTCATGCAGAGGGAAGAACCGTGATTTTGATTACCCATGATGATCATATTGCGGCATCTGCAAAACGCGTTATTCGTATTATGGACGGAAAAATAGAATCAGATGAGGAGAAATAAGATGAAAAAAATAAAAAGTAAGAAAAAAATCGTGATACCGATTGTGCTGGCGGTTGTGATCGTCCTTGCAATCGTGATAAAAATAAGCGGCACAAAAGGTGACGGAGTCCAGACCGTTGATGTTGCTAAGGTAAAAAAGGGAAATGTTACGGCAACATTAGAGACAAGCGGAATAATCGGAAGTGAAGATACCCATAATTATGCCTCACCCGTAAATGCCCAGATCAATACCGTGCCTGTTCAGGTAGGAGATACCGTCAAAGCGGGAGATTATCTTTTGACCTATGACACAAAGTCATTGGAGAGAAGCTATACGATTTCAGAATTGCAGTCAAAGGCAGAGGGTGCTACCAGAAAAAAATCTTTGGAGGTAAGTGAAAACGCAAAAACCCAGCTGGCGGAGGCAGAAACTAAAATCAATGAGAGCCAGACAAATATCAACGCATTCAATGATCAACTGGCAACACTTCAGTCACAGCTTGAGACCGCAAAAGCGCAAAATGCCGATGTCAGTGCAATACAATCTGCGATGTCGGATATTACAAAACAGTTAGAAAACGAGCAGAGTAAACTTGCGGAGGCAAAAGCACAAAAGGAAACAGCGTCTGCCGGCATTTTAACGGACTCAGAAAAACAGGGAATCCAATATTCCCAGGAGGCAGCAAAATTGACATTGTCCCAGTCAGCCGAGGCACTCAAGGATGCAAAGGCGGGAATTGTCGCAGAATCAGACGGAATTGTCACAGCGGTCAGTGTCAATGCAGGCGGAATGGCACAGGAGGGAATGAATGTCATCTCTGTTGCCAGCACATCCGCAATGTGTGTGGATTTTCAGGTTTCAAAACACAATCTGGAAAATCTTGCAGTAGGACAGACTGTTAAAATTGAGTGGATGGGAAATATCTACGAAGGTGTCATCAGCAGTATCAGCAGAACGGCACAGACGACGGAGAGTACAAACGGAAATGCAAAATCTGCGGCAACCATGACTACGGCGAGAGTACATATTAACAATCCGGATGATAAACTTATCATCGGGCTGGATGCAAAACTGACCATTGAATTGGGAACTGCCGAAAATGCGTTGTATGTACCGCTGGCAGCAGTTAATACGGATTCAAAAGGTGATTTTGTTTATGTGTTAAAAGACAATATGGTTGCAAAAAAATATGTAACTGCAGGAATGTCATCAAAAGATGATATTGTTATCACCGAAGGCTTAAAAAAGGGTGAGCAGGTGATCACAACCATCGATTCTAATATCACAGACGGAATGCCGGCGATAGCAAATACATCGGATTCAAAGGATGAGAAAGAATAGAGGAGGCAGATATGTCACAATTTTTAGAATATTTAAAAATGGCTGTTTCCAATATTAAAAGCAATAAGATGAGATCGCTTTTGACAATGCTTGGTATTATCATCGGTATCTCATCGGTGTTGTTGATCGTATCCCTGGGAAATGGTGCAAAGAGCGTAATCACAGATGCCATGGCGGATATCGGTTCGGGGCAGGTTGCAATTTACAGCTATGATGACAGTGCAACTTATGATATTACAAACGATGACATAGATGCACTGTATGATCAGGTGGACGGAATCCGTGCAATCTCAACCAGCTACTCCACAGAGGGTAGCCTGTATACAAAAAAAGGAGAGTTTAAGACAAGTGTCATAGGGCAAATGCCTGATTATCAATATTTTTCCTCAAACGGGTTGTTAAAGGGACGATATTTTACGGAAAAAGAGTATTTGTCAGGTCAGCAGGTAGCAGTGATCGGCGAAAGTGATGCTCTGCGTATTTTCGGTTCCACAGATGTTTTGAATAAAGAACTTAATATGGATGCTATGGGCATGGAACTTACCTTCCGCATTATCGGAGTGGAAAAAGCAGAAAAGGAGACATTATTTACCTTTACCTACGAAGACTCACCGGTTTATCTGCAAGTTCCGTTGACGGTATTTTCACAGATATACGGAATGGAGGATTCTACTTATTGGAGCATTACGATGCTGGCAGAGGAGGGAGCAGACACCTACAAGATCGCATCCGAAGCAACGGCATTGCTGGAAAGACGTCATCAGTGCAGTGAAGAGGGTATTTACCAGGTGGAAAATTTCAACGATTATATGAGTACGGTCAATAAAGTCATCAACGTGGTGACTGTTCTGGTATCACTCGTTGCGGCAATTTCTCTGTTAGTAGGGGGAATCGGTGTCATGAATATTATGCTGGTTTCCGTCACGGAAAGAACGAGAGAAATCGGAATCAGAAAAGCGTTGGGTGCTAAGACAAAATCTGTAATGTTACAGTTCCTTTCAGAGTCTGCAATTATTACATTGATCGGCGGTGTGATCGGAATTTTACTGGGAGTCGGAGGAGCTTTCCTTGTAGCAGCAGTAGTCGGTGCGGTAGAACCGGCATTTGCCTTTACGCCGAAAGTAGATCCGGTTACCATTCTTGTGACAACATTATTCTCGGTCGGAATCGGAATTTTCTTCGGAATCTATCCTGCCAAAAAAGCAGCAAAATTAAGTCCGATTGAAGCGTTGCGAAGAAATTAAGAAATTAAAGAAATAAAGATATAAGATAAGCCTTGCGGTAACGATATACCGCAAGGCTTGTTTTTGTAAAAATATCAGCCGGTTTTCTCGGCGAGCAGTTGTTGGAGATGTGCAATCTCAGAATCTTTCTCTGCAAGTAAGGCATTATACTGTGCCGTGGTCTTGGAAATTTGCTCATTTGCCAGGTTTTTTGCTATGTCATTCGCCATGTCCTCAGCCATGTTTTTTGCCATATCTATAGCCATGCTTTTGGCTATATCTTGAGCCATGTCCGTAGCCATGCTTTTAGCGATGTCTTTCGCCATCTCTTCCGCCATCTCTTCTGCCATATCCTTAGCCATGTCTTCCGCCATCTCTTTTGCAATCATACTTGGCAATTTGATTAACGGTTCTGTCATACGAAGTACCTCCTCGTGATATTCGGGGTGTTGATAAAATACGTGAGCGGAAGCTTTTTGAAAAAGATTGATATAATCACTGCATTCTTTTTCGGTCAGGTATCCGTCTCTCATTTCCTCTTCTAATATTACTATAATAGATGCTACAAAGGCTGTCAATTCATTTTTGGTCAGCGGATTTGCGGACTGGATACGTGGGCGAAGCCGCAGCAAAAGATAGGGAAGAAACAGGGTTAAATGCTTTTCTTTTATTTCTTCCAGAGAGTAAGGCTGTATTTTTACGGTTGGAATCTGATAGATATGTTCACTTCCGTCCTGAAAGAAAATGTGACATCGCAAGGTATCCGGGATGGCGTCGTTTTTTCCGGGATAGAGAACAAAGGAGCGGGGAAAATGCATGGTGATCTCGCCTGTGGCAGAATCTTTCTCAATACAGTGCTGCATTGCAAAGTGCAGATCATAAGCAATCATGCGCACGATAAAGAGCGAAGTGTTTTTGATTTCGCATTCGATGTGATAGTAATCTGTGCCGCCGATAAGCAAAGCAATATCCATCAGTCTTGAGGAGGGCGTTGCGTGTACATTGTCCTCATAAGTGGAGTGTTCCGTAGAAATCAGTTGAATAGAAGTTCCTTTCGGATAATGTTTTCCGTAAACTTCTTCAAAGACAGGAAAAAGCTGTTCGGGTATGGTAGCAACAACTGCTTTTAGAATCTCATCCCAAAGCTTTTTCCCATAGATTGTTTTTTCATTTGTCATTCGATAATCCTTTCCTGAAATTGTGCTAATAACATTATAGGAGTAAGTTGAAAATATGTTTGTGAAAATCGGTGAGTCACCGGGAAAGGACGACAGTTTGTCGTCCGATAGATATTATGTGGCACAGTATATCAGAAATAATTGGAAATTGCAAGATTGGGAAATGTTTTGATAGAACATTATATCTTATAGAACACAGCCTTGCGTTTTTCAAACACCGTATAATATTCAAATCCCGCCTGTTCCAGAAAATGAGGAACTTTCTCAAAATCATAAGCAATATGCTCCGGTCTGTGAGCGTCTGAACCGATAGTAAGAATTTCGCCGCCCAGTTCGCGGTAACGTTTCAGAATGGCTTCTGTCGGATTCGGATGACCGAGACCGTATTTTAGTCCTGCGGTATTCAGCTCGATTCCTTTTCCTTTTTCAATTAACTGACGCAAAATTTCATCAATGACATCGGCATATTGTTCGTAAGAATAATTTTCGTTCTTAGTCGGGCCGTACCGAACCACATAATCAATATGTCCATACACATCAAAATCGTCAAATGCGGCGATATTTTCCAAGATGGATTCAAAATATTCCCGATATGCCTCCTGCTCGGTTTTTCCTTCATAATAATCAGGATAATACGGATCAAAGCCATGTACCACATGGGAAGAACCGATGACAAAATCAAAATCATATTGTGAGACAAAATGCCGGTTCCATTCGGCAATCTGTGGCTGCAAACCAAGTTCCACTCCGATACGGATAGGAAACAGGTGCGCATACTGCTTCTGATGGTTTTCCATGCAGGTTGTATACTCGTTCAAGTCAAATAAAAATAAACCGGGTTCGTTCGGATAATCATAATCAATATGGTCGGTAAAGCAGATACCGTCCAGTTCGTTTTCGATTGCACTCTGGATCATAGATTCCACGGTGGCTTCGCTGTCACCGGAGAATAAGGTGTGCATATGTGTGTCCCAAAGCATAAAAAGTCCTCCTTTTGAAGTGTGGTGTGTGGGGGGATGATGGGGGCGGACGTGTCCTGTATGGGTACGTGGGAATGGCGGTGGAACGGTACAGTGGGAGTTCTAAGTGCTTTTTTGGGGGAGTGGTGAAGAGTGGACGCAACCGGATTTGATTCGCCATCCGTGGCTCAGCAAATCCTTGTACGGACGTCCTGTTCGTACATTGCTGTTTTTGTAAAAGCACTAAGAATTCCCGTTGTACCGTTCCAATGCCATTCCCGCGTACCCATACAGGACACTGCACACATCATTCCGTGACGGCGTTGGGGGTGTGGCTTCCGGTTTCATTTAGTCTGATCGTAAGTGTCGGCACTGAGTCCACGTCTCCTCCCAAAAAGCAAAACAAGCCGACACCCCAAAACGCCGGGGAGAGTTGCCGAGTAGTTTGAGAAGGGGGGGCAGATGTGACTCTGTGGGGGATTAGGAATTCTTAGTATTTCCGTTCAAAATCCAGCAATGTTTGGACACGATGTCCAAACAAGGACTTGCTGAGCCACGGATGGCGAATCAAGTCCGATTGCGTCCGTCTCCAATCCCCTAACGGAAATACTTAGAACTCCTTATCCCCCAACAGCGGAACACCTGCCACCTCCTTCTCAAACTACGCCCGTCACCAATCCCCCCCACACAAATCTCTAAGGAAAAGTTTACCACATCCATTCCTCTATCGCAAACCTAAGAAATCCCCTAAATTGTACAAACTATCGCAACACAAAATACAATTCAGTGACGAAAAAATTAGACAAAATAAAATATCTGTAAAAAACTAGTGAAAATTTTAACAAACTGAAGAATTAGGCTTGATATTTTTTGGAAAATTAGTTAAAATATTAGCAGTTGAGCTTGGACGCTCAAATTAGAAAATTTATTTCAAATTTTTAGGAGGAATTACAAATGGCAGTAAGAGTAGCAATCAACGGATTCGGCCGTATCGGTCGTCTTGCATTCAGACAGATGTTTGGTGCAGAAGGATATGAAGTAGTAGCAATCAACGATTTAACAAGCCCAAAAATGTTAGCACACTTGTTAAAATATGATTCTTCTCAGGGTAAATACGAGAAAGCTGATACAGTAAAAGCTGGAGAAGATTCTATCACAGTTGACGGAAAAGAAATCAAAATCTACGCATTCCCGGATGCAAACAATTGCCCATGGGGAGAATTAAAAGTAGACGTTGTATTAGAGTGCTCCGGATTCTACACATCCAAAGAGAAAGCACAGGCTCATATCAATGCAGGTGCTCGTAAAGTAGTTATTTCCGCACCGGCAGGAAATGATCTTCCTACTATCGTATACAACACAAACCATGAGACATTAAAAGCTTCTGATACAATCATTTCAGCAGCTTCTTGTACAACAAACTGCTTAGCACCGATGGCAGACGCATTAAACAAATATGCAGCTATCCAGTCCGGTATCATGTGCACAATCCACGCTTACACAGGTGATCAGATGACATTAGACGGACCACAGAGAAAAGGTGATTTAAGAAGATCCCGTGCAGCAGCAGTAAATATCGTTCCAAACTCAACAGGAGCAGCAAAAGCAATCGGCTTAGTTATTCCGGAGTTAAACGGTAAATTAATCGGTTCTGCACAGCGTGTACCAACCCCAACAGGTTCTACAACAATCTTAACAGCAGTTGTAAAAGGTAATGACGTAACAGTAGACGGAATCAATGCAGCTATGAAAGCAGCAGCTAACGAGTCCTTCGGATACAATGAGGACGAGATCGTATCTTCTGATATCGTAGGAATGAGATTTGGTTCTTTATTCGATTCTACACAGACTATGGTATCAAAAGTAGCAGATGATTTATACGAAGTACAGGTTGTTTCTTGGTATGACAACGAGAACAGCTACACATCTCAGATGGTTCGTACAATCAAATACTTCTCTGAGTTAGCATAAGTTGAATGCTTGACGGGAATCAGCCCATCAGAGTAAAAGAGAAAAAAGACTCAACATGGGTCCGGTCTTTTAAGGGCCGGACCTGTTTTGTTTTATAAGCACTCCAATCAGGAGAAAGATATTTTAACAATCCAGCAGGAGGAATCAGAAATGGGATTAAACAAAAAATCAGTAGACGACATTAATGTAAAGGGACTTCGCGTACTCTGTCGTTGTGATTTCAACGTGCCTTTAAAGGACGGAAAGATCACAGACGAGAACCGTTTGGTAGCAGCACTTCCTACAATCAAAAAATTGATTGCAGACGGCGGTAAAGTAATTCTTTGCTCCCACTTAGGAAAACCAAAAGGAGAGCCAAAACCGGAATTATCTTTAGCACCGGTAGCGGTAAGACTTTCTGAGTTATTAGGACAGGAAGTAAAATTTGCAGCAGACGCTGAAGTTGTGGGACCAAACGCAAAAGCAGCAGTAGAGGCAATGAAAGACGGCGATGTAATCCTTTTAGAGAACACCCGTTACAGAGCAGAGGAGACAAAGAACGGAGAAGCATTCTCCAAAGACTTAGCTTCTCTTTGTGATGTATTTGTAAATGATGCATTCGGAACAGCTCACAGAGCACACTGCTCTAACGTAGGTGTTGCCGAGTTAGTTGATACAGCAGTTGTCGGATACTTAATGCAGAAAGAAATCGAT
>CAKRJK010000022.1 GCA_934351705.1 uncultured Lachnospiraceae bacterium | reverse complement strand
ATCCTGGATGTAAATGCAGGGGGAAAACATGCTTTGCGAGGGCTGGTTACGTCGTATGAGGAAGTGCTTGCGCAGGAACTTTCAGAGGAGGAGCGGGACTACTTCATGGAAGCTCTATTGCAGGCAAGGAAGGCATTGGGAGAAATATAAGAATATCCGGTGTCTTTTCTTATACATAAATATTGTAATTCGTGGTGTATCGTGGTAGTATACAAGTATGGTAAAAATTTAACAATCTTGTGAGGAGGGAAAGAAATGGGTTTTTCGCAGGAATACCAGAGCAAATTAGTGACGGCAGATGAAGCTGTTAAAGTAGTACAGTCAGGAGACTGGGTAGATTATGGCTGGTGTACGGGGACACCGGATGTATTGGATCAGGCGTTGGCAAGACGTACGGACGAATTACGTGATGTTAAGGTGCGCGGTGGTATTTTATTAAAGCCACTAGCTATTTTTGAAAGAGAAGATGCTGGGGAGCATTTTTGCTGGAATTCATGGCATATGGGCGGATTAGAGAGAAAACTGATTGCCCGTGGATGTGCATATTATTCACCAATCCGTTATTCGGAATTACCACGTTATTACAGAGAGAGCATTCATCCGGATGATGTCGCAATGCTTGTAGTAGCACCAATGGATAAGCATGGTTACTTTAACTTTGGACCAAATGCCTCTCATTTGATGGCAGTTTGTGAGACAGCAAAGCATATCATTGTAGAGGTTAATGAAAATATGCCACGTTGTCTTGGTGGAAAAGAAGAAGGTATCCACATTTCCAAGGTGGATGCGATTGTAGAAGGCAACAATCCTGCCATTGGAGAACTCGGTGGCGGAGGGGCTGCTACAGATGTGGATAAAGCGGTTGCAAAATTAATCGTAGACGAAATTCCAAATGGAGCTTGTTTGCAGCTGGGTATTGGTGGAATGCCAAATGCAGTAGGTTCCTTGATCGCAGAATCAGATTTGAAAGATTTAGGTGTACATACGGAAATGTATGTAGATGCATTTGTTGATATTGCCCGCGCTGGCAAGATCAATGGCTCTAAGAAAAATATTGATCGTTTCCGCCAGACATATGCGTTTGGAGCAGGAACGAAAAAAATGTACGATTATCTGGATGAAAATCCGGAACTGATGAGTGCACCGGTAGATTATACAAATGATGTGAGAACGATTGCACAATTAGATAATTTTATTTCCATCAACAATGCCGTTGACTTTGACTTGTTTGGCCAGATCAATGCAGAGTCTGCCGGAACAAAACACATCAGTGGTGCAGGCGGACAGTTAGATTTCGTATTAGGTGCATACTTGTCCAATGGCGGTAAAAGCTTTATCTGCTGTTCTTCCACCTTTAAGACAAAAGACGGCGAAGTAAAATCCCGTATTTTACCGACCTTACATCCGGGCTCTATCGTAACAGATACCCGTGCAAACACACATTATGTAGTAACCGAGTACGGTAAAGTAAACCTCAAAGGTTTGTCTTCATGGCAGAAAGCAGAAGCATTGATCTCCATTGCTCATCCTGATTTCAGAGACGAGTTGATCAAAGAAGCAGACAAAATGCATATCTGGAGACGCAGTAACAAATAATTTTCAAAAAAGCAGAGGCTGTGCAGTATTTACACTGTACAGCCTCTTTTTAGCACTCTGTTTCATTTATCTTCGGCAGTTCTACAATCCTGTCACATACCCGCCTTGCTAAATCCATATTATGGGTAACCACAATCATCCCAAGATTTCTCTCTTTGGTATATTTTTTGATAACCGCCCAAATCTGTGCCTGCGTAATTACATCCAACATGGTGCTGATTTCATCACAAATCAAAAATTTTGTCTTTGGTCCTAACACTCTTGCAATGCAAAATCTTTGCAACTCTCCACCAGAAAGTTCTGCCGGAAAACGATTCATCCATTCCTCCTCAATTCCAATAGAATCCAAAAACTCTTTTGACGGTTCCCAACACTCATTCACAATTTTTTTCATTCTCCACCGGTCATTAACTGCACATTCCGGGTGCTGATAAATCATCTGTACCGGACAATATCCCTTTTCAGGCAACGGTTTTCCTTCCCATAGCACCTCTCCCTCCTGGGGTTTTTCATAGCCTGCCAGTATTTTAGACAAGGTGCTTTTTCCATATCCCGAAGGTCCCACCAAAGCTACGCTCTCGCCCTCCCCTACGGAAAAGTTCAGATTTTTAATCACCCATTCTGCCTTTGCATGATACCGGAAACTGATATTTTTTGCCTCAAGTTGCATTGACACAGCGTACTTCCCCCTTTCGCAATTCTCTCATCGCAATCTCCCCCTGACAGGCATCCGTCCGCATTGGACAACGGTCTGCGAAAAGACAGCCTGAAGGAAGATTTCCCGCATAAGGTTGAAAGCCTTCGATAAATTCAAATTCATTTCCGGGCAATGCGCGTAAAAATGCCTTGCTATACGGATGCCTCAGAGCATCTGCCCCCTGTTTGAAATCTTCTACATTTGCCACTTCCACCGTGGTTCCCGCATAAAACACAGCAATTTTATCTGCCACTTCAAAAGCTAGGTCAATATCATGTGTAATCAGCAATACGCCGCAGCCCATATCTGCCATAGAACGGAAATGTTGCAAAGTTTCCATTGCCAGTTCCTTACTCAAGCCCGGAGTCGGTTCATCTGCAATAATAAGTCGTGGTTCTCCCATCATTGCAGTAGAAATCAAAACACGTCTTGCCATTCCGCCGGACAACTGAAATGGGTACATCTCCCCCACTTTTTTCTCTAACCGGTATTTTTCGAATAATGCCCTTTGCTTTTCTTCGGTTCCGCATACTCCTCGAACCTGCTTTTTTATCTTCATCAACGGATCCAGATAATCTATAGACTGCGGAATAAATGCTATCTCATTTCCCCTCATCTTTTTTTGTCTTTTTTCAGTCAATTTTTCCCCGAATGCTTCCATTCTTCCACTGACTTTCGCATTTTTCGGTAAAATTCCCAATGCGGCATGTGCCAATATACTTTTTCCCGAACCGCTCGAACCGACTACCGCCAGAATTTCTCCCGGCATGACTTTTATACTCAATTCGTGAATAACCTCTAATTCCTTTTTCTGCCATCCCTTATCATACATAGAAAAGCTCACACTCAAATCCTGAATTTCCAGAGCAGGAATTGCATTTTTATCTTTGTTCATTTCCAATACCTCCTACTCGTTTGCACTGTTTGGATTCCACAGGCGTTTTAGATTTTCTCCAATAACATCAAAAAGAATGATCACCATCAAAAGCATTAACCCCGGAAAGAGTGCCAACCACCATTTTCCCATAGCAATGTATTTCATGGATTCCGATAAAATCACACCGATTGCCGGCTGTTCCGCAGACAACCCAAACCCAAGAAATGTAATAGAGGCTTCATGCATGATTGCATGAGGAAACAACAATACCATGCCGATGAGATAAACCGGAAGTACATGCGGAATAATATGTGTCTTAGCTACCTCAAACTTACTCTTTCCCATTTTATATGCAGATTTTACATACTGGGAATTTCGGATTTGCAATACCTCTGCCCTTACTAACCTTGTCAGTTCCGGCCAATGTGTCACCGCAACACCTACAGTGACTCCCACTGCTCCTCTACCTAACATAAAGGAAATCAGTATAAGCAAAATCAAATGCGGCATTCCCATACACCAATCCACACACCAATTAATAAAATCGTCAAATTTTCCACCGATCAATGCTGCTGCCACTCCAAATACAAGAGCAATGAATGAACTGACAATTGAAGCAAGCAACCCTATCACAATACTGGTAGACATTCCTTTGACAGAACGCAAAAACATATCCCTTCCCATAAAATCCGTTCCGAAAATATGCTCTTTACAAGGTGCCACAAACTTGCTGGCGTAGTCGACTCCATAACTTTCTGCATCCATTGTCATTCCCCAAATCAGAATAACGGCAAGATAAATCAGCGAAAGTGTAATATAAAGGATAATTCTTTTTTTGGTATTAAACAATGGTTCTCTTTTATCTCTCACGGCCATGTCCCTCCTTTATACGGGGATCCAGCACAGCGTACAAAATATTTGCCGCCATATTTCCACAAAAAACAAAAACCGCACTGATCACTGCAATTCCCAAAAGTAACGGAACATCTCCGTTTAAGCCCGCTGCCGTAGTTGCCGTTCCGATGCCCGGATAGGAAAACACGGTTTCCGCAAGGGCAATTCCTCCAAACAATTCGCTAAAAGACGCACATTGTACCGTCAATGCCGGCATGGCGATATTACGGAAACCATGACGACGGATAATCTGTCTCATTGTTTCTCCTCTCGCCTTTGCAAACAAAATATAATCACTATTTAAGATTTCAATCAACTTCTGTCTTGTATACAAGGTCATCTTTCCCACACCCAGCAGACTCAGAGTTAATGCCGGAAGAATCATATGATAAATTCGGTCGCCCAAAGTCACATTCTCTGCTGTCATTCCCATCGGAGCCGCCAGTCCAATCGGAAACCATTGTAACTGCACAGCAAAAAGGCTCAATATCAAAAGTGCCAGCCAAAAAGTAGGTGCCGACTGCAGTAGCAAACAAAATACTTTTGTGATCTTATCAAAGATACTTCCCCGCTTTACCGCCGCCGCAATACCTAAAAAGAATCCAATGACACCGGACAGGATCCACGCAATTAGCATCAGCCAGATAGAATACTGTAATCGTTCTCCAATAACCTTTAACACCGGTTGTTTATACGTAATTGAGTTTCCCCAGTCTCCGTGGAGCAAATGATTTGCCCATGTTAAAAACCGCTCTGTTCCGGAAGCATCCAACTGCCAGTAATCAATGATTTCCTGCTTTGCCTCTTGAGATATAGTGGATGAGGTTCCTATATAAGATACCAAAGGATCCACCGGAGAATTCACCACCAGTACAAATGCCAAAATACTGACCGCCACCAAAAGTGTCAACAGGCGAAATAATGTTTTTCCTATGTATTTCCATATGTTGCTCATAAAATTTATCCTTTTCGCACCAAAAAGCCCTGTGCCAAAAGCACGGGCTTTTTCGGTTATTTTATTTTCCAATCCTTCATATTACAGATAATCGGGATTCCGTGTCCGTGTGGATGTGGACTTTGCGTTTCCTCGGAAATATCCAGTCTGTCACTTACAAAATAGCAATGCTCAATATTTACAATATACAAATATGGATATTCCTCTCCGTAAACTTCTTGTGCCATCTTCCAGTTCCTGATCGCCTCTTCATGATTATCTGCAAGAATTGCATTGTCGATATATTGATCCACTTCCGCATTGGAATAACCGGAAGCTCCGCTGCCAAGTCCTGTCAAGAAAGAGTCTGTGTCAAATAACTGACGAATTACCATCGGATTAAACTGGCCCCAGCCCCAGAGTACACCACCGGTATTTCCTTCTTCTGCAATCTCATCCCATGTGGTCTGTTTTACATCAATATGAATTCCCAGCTTTTCTACATCTTTTGCCACGGCTACGGATAACTGATACCGATCCTGCTCGTCCGCCGGAGTATATACGGTAAATTCACATTTCACACCGTCTTTTTCCCGGATGCCGTCATTATCTGAGTCTACCCATCCGGCTTCTTCTAACAATTTTTTCGCTTCGTCTACCTGTCCATCTTCATATTCTTTGGTATTTCCCCACTCCAGATTAGAGGTAAAACCCTCCGCCGGCTTTCCTACGCCATTAAAAGCATCTTTGATAATCTGCTCACGGTCAATACCGATATTCAACGCTTTTCTTACCGCAACATCGGAAGTTACGGCATTTCCTACTTTTACTTCATTTCCGTCTGCATCTTTCGCCGTTCCCGGTTCCCTGCACGGAAGACTGATATTACGCACATCCATCGTTTCCAATTTTTCGATATGCATTCCGTCTATTGTCTCCGTAGTGTAGTTTGGCTGTACCATAACAATATCTAACTGTCCTGATTTTGCGTTGGAAAAAGCTGCCTCATTATCCATGCTGACAAATGTTACTTTTTCTATTTCCGGTGCTCCGCCAAAATAATCCTCATTTGCCTCGACGATTAACTGCTGGTCCGTATCCAACTGTACAAATTTCCATGCTCCTGTTCCGATTGGTGCATCCCCAAAAGTTTTCTCGTCATAAGCATCGCTTGGAACAATCCCCAACTGTGCTACCCCATCAAAAAAGGTGGAGTTTGGTTCTTTTAAAGTGAACTTTACCGTATAATCATCCACAGCCTCAGCTTTATCCAATAGGGATAAATCTACATTTTCATTATCCGCCTGGTTTTCTTTTACCGTTTCAAATGTAAATACTACATCATCCGCAGTAAAATCAGAACCGTCATGAAATTTTACATCATCCCTCAATTTAAACGTATAAGTAAGAGCATCATCGCTGACTTCCCACTCTGTTGCCAAGTCTGCTACATACTGTGAATCTTCATTTACACTGATTAACGGCTCATTGATAAATCCCCATCCATAGGATAAAAATCCTTTTGTCGGATCCAATGGTCCATCCCAAAAACCGTTTCCTACATAACATACAATCTCAGAATCAGATTTGTTGCTCTGCAAATTCTCGTTCTTTTTTTCATCACTTTGTTTCCCACATCCTGCCAATGCTGTCACTGCCAATGCAGCTACACACATCAGTGCTGTCATTCTTTTTTTCATGTTTCCTATATCCTTTGCCTTTCTGTAAATTTCTCACAGACAATAGTATATACAACAAAAATACCCCTCCACAAGCCTGGTGGGGGGATATTTTTCATCTTTTTATAAAATTTCTATCTCTCTATGCCAATGCTGCTGTTAAAATTGCCATAGAATAAACCTCTGATGCGTTACAACCTCTGGACAAATCATTGATCGGTGCGTTTAAGCCCAACAAAATCGGTCCGTATGCCTGGAAGTTTCCAAGACGCTGTGCAACCTTGTATGCGATATTTCCGGCATTAATATCAGGGAAAATAAATGTATTTGCATGACCGCCAACCGGATCATTCGGGCATTTTGCCTTTGCTACACGCGGAGATACCGCTGCATCAAACTGCATCTCGCCGCCGACGATCAGATCAGGGTGTGCTTTCTTTGTCTTCATTGCCGCATTACGCATTTTGTCTACGTCTTCACCACTTGCGGAATTGTAAGTGGAGTAGCTTAAAAATGCAACTTCCGGTTCAACGCCGAATACCTTTGCACATTTTGCTGTTTCGTATGCAATCTCAACCAAATCATCCTCGCTCGGATGTACGTTGATTGCACAATCTCCCATTGCCAAAACCTCGTTCTCACCTGTTGCGCGAGGACGTACTAAGATAAAGCAGGAAGATACAATATTGTTTTCCGGTTTTGTCTTAATCAACTGCAATGCCGGACGAACCGTATCTGCGGTTGTATAGGTTGCTCCTCCGAGAAGTGAATCTGCGATTCCCATCTTTACAAGCATTGTTCCGAAGTAATTTGTCTTTTTTAATATCTTTCTTGCTTCTTCCGGTGTAATACCTTTGCTCTTACGAAGCTCGCATAACAATTCTACCATCTCGTCCATACGGTCAAAATTATCAGGATCAATAATCTCTGCTCCTCTGATGTTGAAACCGCATTCCTCTGCTGCGTCATAAATATCATTCGGATTGCCAACTAAAATCGGATGTAAAAAGTTACTTGCAAGAAGCCGTGAGGAGGCCTCTAAAATACGTGCATCCGTTCCTTCTGTGAATACAATTGTTTTTGGATCTCTTTTTAATACACTAATCAACTCTCCAAAACCGTGTGCCATGTCTTTTTCTCCTTTTCCGTTTTTCTTCGTATTGCCCAACAAGTTGCATTCTATACTGTTTTTCATCCATTTGCAAGAGTTGCTTTTATTGTACTTGATTTTGTACTTTTTCTGATATATTTTTAACAATCTTACCGCCGTTTTTTCCTTATTTTTCGCCTGTTTCCGGGTCGATTTTGACATTCGGCGGAAGGTACTGATAGACCTGTTGATAGGACTCCATTTCGTCCTGATCCATCGGTGTTTTGTGCATCAGCCCGGTACACTCCATCACCGTTGCCGAGTTTGCCAGATAATCATAATCCTCCCTTGTCACATCTTTTAAAATTTCTTTTTCTCCCGCTTCTTTTTCCGGTGCGCTTTTCAATGTTTCTCTTTCTTTCATCTTTGCTCTCTCCTTTTTTTGAGTTAGCATATGGAAAAAATTTTTTTCTATACAAAAACAGGAAACTGCCGCTTCACGAAATTTCGTAAAGCGGCAGCTCCTGTTGTTTTGTTGATGTATGTACATTGTGGGGATTAGATATACTAATCCTTACGGATTAGCCGAGGCTAAAATTTGTAGTTCTTCGGCTGGAAGTCCGGATAAGATGACTCTAAGCCATGCTCTGTCGGGTCCAAACCTGCGATTTCTTCTTCCTCGCTTACACGAAGTCCTACGGTCTTTTTAATAACGGTAAATACTATGGTCATTGTGATGATGGTCCAGCTTGCCACACATACTACACCGAGTGCCTGAATACCTAAATGATGAAGGCCTCCGCCATAGAACAAGCCGTCTTTATAATCAAACAATCCTACTGCTAACGTACCAAACAATCCGCAGCATCCGTGTACGGCTACCGCACCGACCGGATCGTCGACTTTTAATTTATTCTCAATAAAGAGAACTGCTGCACATACGATAATACCTGCACATACGCCGATGATAATTGCTCCTACCGCATCTACATTATCACATCCTGCTGTGATCGCTACCAAACCTGCCAACGCACCGTTTAAGGACATTGATACATCAGGTACACCGTTTTTAATCCATGTAAATACCATTGCTGAAATTGTTGCAAATGCCGGTGCCAATGTTGTTGTTGCAAAAATTCTTCCCAGATGTGCTCCGTCTGCTGCTGCGGCACCGTTAAATCCATACCAGCCAAACCAGAGAATAAATACACCCAAGGCTCCTACTACGATATTGTGACCGAGAATCGGTTTTGAGTTACCGTCTTTATCATATTTTCCGATACGAGGTCCTAACATTGCGGCTCCGATAAATGCTGTGATACCGCCTACCATATGAATGACACAGGAACCTGCAAAATCAGTAAATCCCATATCTGTAAGCCATGCTGTTCCGCCCCATACCCAATGCGCCTCAATCGGGTAGATTACTAAACTGATGACAAAGGAATAGATCAGATAAGATATAAATTTTGTACGCTCTGCCATTGCACCGGATACGATGGTCGCTGCCGTTGCACAGAATACTAAGTTAAATACAAATCCATACCAGTCACATCCCTCAAAATCAAATGGGTTTAATCCCCATCCTGCAAATTTACTTCCTTCGCCGCACAAAAGATTGTATCCTACGAAGAAAAATGCTAAAGTACCGATACAAAAATCCATTGTATTTTTCATAATGATGTTACCTGCATTCTTTGCTCTGGTAAAGCCTGCCTCGACCATCGCAAATCCTGCCTGCATAAAAAATACAAATGCTGCTCCGATTAAATACCAGACGCCGTGACTTCCGAATATAATTGTGTTCACCGCCTCTGCTGCTTCCGTTGAAACTGCTGCTAATAACATAGAAACTCCTCCTTTTCCCATTCACAAAATCTCTAATTCCTGTATTTTGTGAAATTTTATCATAGAAAAAGGGATAACATTGAACTCCAGATTTTCTGAACTTCTATGTTATCCCCTTTGATAACTGATTCCATTTTCATATTTTACTTTCATCCTATAAAGCCTCGTAGCCTCTTTCTCCTGTACGGATTCTAACCGTATCTTCCACGTCATAAACAAAGATTTTTCCGTCTCCGTAATGGCCCGTCTGAATCTTGTCTACCACCTGACTGATCAAGGTTTCCGCAATCTTTTCATCTACGACGGTCTCCACCTTGATTTTCGGTAACAGGTTCACATTATATTGAGCACCTCGATACGACTGCTTATAACCTTTCTGATTTCCGTAACCCATGATATTCGTCATCATAACTCCCGTAACCTGTGAACTGTCCAAGATTCCTTTCAGATCTTCCAGTTTTTCAGGTCTTACAATGATTTCCAGTTTTTTCATACTAAGTCCTCCTCTTCCTGCTTTCCGGCATATATTTAAAATGCTCGGCGGTCTTGCGACCGCCTGACATTTCTGTCTGTTTTATACCTCGAAGATCAAATCTCCGTAGGATGGCATTGGCCACATCTCTTTATCTACAATCATCTCTAATTTGTCAATCGGAGCTCTAAGCTCATCCATTGCTTTCTTAACTTCATCCCGATATGCAACTGCCTGCTCTCTTCCTTCTTCCATAGCCGCTGCTTTTTCGGTTGCCGCCTGCAATCTTGCAAGTGCTGCTTTTGCTTCTTTTAACAAATCCGATGTCTCTGTGAGCAATTCTGTCTGAACACTGACATCCGCACCGCAGGCTGCTGTTACCGCATTGACTGATTTTGCAAGGGAGGTCGCATATTTGATCACTGCCGGAATAATCTGTTTTCCTGCAATATTGATCATTGCTTTTGCCTCAATATTGATGGTCTTCGCATAGGTCTCATATTCTACC